>DATADF010000169.1:0-6667 GCA_036258695.1 Actinomycetota bacterium | reverse complement strand
GTTCCACCCGAGCAGTGCGCACTTGATGCGCACCGGGTATTTGACGACTCCCTTCAGTGACACGAGATCACCCAGGACGTCGGGATCCCCCTCTTCCTCACCGGCCATCATGCGCTTGATCGCCTCGGCCGTCTTCAAGGCGTCCTTGTTGGATAGCCCTTTGACCTTCTCGGTCATCATCGACGCGCTGGCCTGCGAGATTGAGCAGCCTTTGCCCTCGAAAGAGATGCCCTCGAGAGTCTCGCCGTCGAACTTCAAAAACAGTTCGATCTCATCTCCGCACAGCGGGTTGTTGCGCTCCAATGCGACGTCGTGGGGATCCAGATGCCCTTTGTTGCGGGGCTTGCGGTAGTGATCGAGGATCACTTCCTTGTAGAGCTCTTCGAGGCTCAGATGAACCACTCCTTCGCCTTGTCGAGGGCGCCAACCAAGGCATCGACGTCATCCGTGGAGTTGTAGATGTAGAAGGAAGCGCGCGCAGTAGCCGGAACACCAAGACGGCGCATCAACGGCTGTGCGCAGTGGTGACCCGCCCTGAGCGCAATCCCCTCCTGGTCGAGGATCGTCGCGAGGTCGTGCGAGTGCACCTCGTCGAGGTTGAACGACACGACGCCTCCACGATCCGCGGCGGCCGGCCCGTACACCGTCGCGCCCGCATCGCGCAGCTTCTCCATCGCGTAGGTCGTGATCTCGATCTCGTGATCGCGGATCGCATCCATCCCCAGCCCCTCCAGGTATTCGACGGCCGCACCCATCCCGACCGCCTGCGCGATGTTCGGCGTGCCGGCCTCGAACTTGTAAGGGATCTCGTTCCACGTTGCCCGGTCGGCCCACACCTCCCGGATCATCTCGCCGCCGCCGTGGAAGGGCTGCATCTCCTCCAAGAGGTCCTCTCGTCCGTACAGGACCCCTGCACCGGTCGGGCCGCACATCTTGTGGGCCGAGTACGCAAGGAAGTCCGCATCGAGCTCGTTCACATCGAAGGTCAGATGAGGAGCCGCTTGCGCCGCGTCCACTAGAACCCGAGCGCCGATCGCGTGGGCCGCATCGGCGATGCGACGGACGGGGTTGATCGTGCCCAGCACGTTCGACATGAGAGTTACACCGACCAGCTTCGTTCGGTCGGTGAGGAACTCGTCGAGCTTGTCTATGTCGAGATGTCCGTCATCCGTGATCGGTAGGTGCTTGAGGGTCGCCCCCACCTCGCGGGCGAGCAGCTGCCACGGGACCAGGTTGGAGTGATGCTCCATCTCGGTAACGAGGATCTCGTCGCCCTCACCAATGTGCTCCCGCCCCCATGAGTAACGCACCAGATTGACCGCTTCGGTCGTCCCGCGCGTGAAGACAATGCTGCGCTCGCTGCGCGCCCCGATGAAGCGCGCGCATGCTTGGCGCGCACCTTCGTAAGCAGCAGTCGCGAGTTCGCCGAGCTCGTAAATTCCGCGATGGACGTTCGCGTTCTCAGTCTCGTAGAACTTGACGATGCGATCGATCACGTAGCGCGGCTTTTGCGACGTCGCCGCGGAGTCCAGGTACACGAGCCGCTTGCCGCGTGCCGTCGTCTCAAAGATCGGGAAATCCTTGCGGACGACCTCGACGTCGAGGGTTGCCCTCATGCGGATACCTTATTGCCCAGGGAACGGTTTTCGGAAGGTCGGTAGTCAGGCCAGATGGGGTCGTAATTCACGGACTGGGGGTTGCGCCGACTTCGGTTTGTTCCACCGCCGCAATCGCTTCCTCGGAGAGACCAACTTCTTTCGCGAGCCCCGCGTACCCCTCGGCCTCCAGGCGCTCGGCCAACTCAAACCCGCCGGACTGCACGACCCGGCCGTCGAGCAGGACGTGGACATGATCCGGGCGGATGTAATTCAGAAGCCTTTGGTAGTGAGTGATCAGAAGCATGCCGACCTGAGGGCCGGCCAGCTTGTTTACCCCTGCCGACACGTGCTTCAGAGCATCGATGTCCAAGCCGGAGTCCGTCTCGTCGAGTATGGCGAGCTCCGGTTCCAGCACGGCCATCTGCAAGATCTCGTTGCGCTTCTTCTCGCCGCCGGAGAATCCTTGGTTCACGTAGCGATCTACTAACTCGGTCGGGATCTCCAGCAGGTCGATCTTTTCCTGCAGGTACATACGAAAGGCCATCGCGGACTTCTCAGCCTCGGGATGCATGGCGTTGTAGGCCGTGCGCAGGAAGTTCACGACGGAAACACCCGGAACCTCGGTCGGATACTGGAACGCTAGAAAGATGCCTCGCTTAGCCCGCTCGTCGGCCGGCAGCTCGAGGATGTCCTCGCCTTTGTAGAGGACCTTGCCGGCGGTGACCTCATAGCCAGGCCTACCGGTGAGCACGTAGGCCAGGGTCGACTTTCCCGAGCCGTTGGGGCCCATCATGGCGTGGATCTCGCCCTTGGCCACGTTCAGGGTGAGCCCCTTGAGGATCTCGCGGCCCTCGACCTCGACGTGGAGGTCTTCGATCTGCAGCAGGTTCTCGGTCATGAGGCTCTCCTTACCAGTCTCGTGAGTGCGTTTCGTTGCGGGGACCGACCATCACCACGTCACCCTCGAGACGCACCTCATAGGTAGCAACCGGTTTGGTGGCCGGAAGAATCCGGACCTCACCGGTCGCGACGTTGAAGCGGGAGCCATGCAGAGGGCATTCGACTTCGAGTTCCTCGGCCTCGAACTCCCCGTCGGTGAGGAAGGTCTGCTCGTGGGTGCAGTAGTCGTTAACGGCGTAGACGTCCGGCCCCACGCGATACAGCCCGATCGGCTCGCCGTGAGCAACGACTTGTTTCATCCCGCCGTCGGGGATCTCATCGATGCGGGCCACCGTCTCGAACTCGGCCACGATCACACCCTCACTTCCAGAGCTTTGGCTCCCTCGACCTTGGCCGAGATCGACTCAGACAGCTCATCACGCAGCGAGGGGATGCGAATGCGGTCGAGGACCTCCTTGAAGAATCCGAATACGACCAGCTTCTGCGCCGTCACGCGATCGATGCCCCGGCTCATCAGGTAGAAGAGGTGTTCCTCTTCGACCGGGGACACCGTTGCGCCGTGCGTGCAGCGCACCTCATTCGCCTCGATCTCGAGCTGCGGAATGGACTTCGCCAGCGCATCCTCGGACAGGACCAGGTTTCGGTTTGCCTGATATGCATCCGTTCCCTGTGCGCCCTTGGAAACACGGATGAGTCCCGAGTACTCCGAACGGGACCGCTCCTTAAGCGCCCCCTTGTATAGGAGGTCGGAAGTGGCATGCGGCGCGTCGTGAGCCTGCAGAGTGCGCTGGGCGAAATGCTGATCCTGCTCGGCGAAGTACAAACCCAGCATCTCGGAGAAAGACCCTTCTCCGACCAATGCGGACTCGACCTGCGTGCGAGCGAAGTCCGAGCCGAGATTGACGGCCAAACTCCGGACGGTGGAGTCGCGGTGCCCCGAGAATCGTTGCGTCTGGAAGTGCTGCACGCCGCGCCCCCATTCCTGCAGCGAGACGTAGTTCACGGTTGCGCCGGTGTGAGCTTCGACCTCGACGACGCTGGAGCAGAAAGCCGGCTGCTCGAAGTCGTCGGAGGAGAACCGGTCCACGAACGTCAGGCTGGCGTTCTCCCCCACGACTATCGTGGTGTGCGGGAAGACGGACCCGCCCTCCGATACCCGCCGCACGAGCTCGAGCGGGGCCTCGACCGTCACACCCGCCGGGACGTATAGGAGCACGCCCTCGGAGAAGAAGGCACCGTGCAGGGCGGTGAACTTGTGCTCGTCCACGGAGACGTCCGTGAAGAAGTGCTCGCGCAACAGCTCCTGGTGCTCTCTCAAAGCGGTGCGGAGATCGGCGAACACCACGCCTTTTTCGGTGAGCTCCGGCGGCAGCGCCAATTCGGAGCCCGCGAGATCGCCGGCTCCGGTTGGAGCGGCGAATCGGTCGAAATCGAACCCCCGCACGTCGGTGTAGCGCCACTCCTCGCTCTTGGGATCCGGAAGTTCGAGCTTCTCGAAGAGGTCGAACGCGCTGAGGCGACGATCGAGTAGCCAACCGGGCTCGTTAAGGGCCTGGGAGAGGGCCTCGACCGCAGGGCGGGTCAGTCTTTGGTCCATGCCGACCGCGGCTCCTTGCGCTTGTGAATGGTTTCACGATCCTACCAGTTAGGGCGCCCTAACCCAGGCCCTCTCCGCGCCCATTTACCCTGCTCAAATGGGCAAATCAGTGTCGCGGGCGACCCTCTCCGGTCCGCTCCCATCACCGGCACGCCAGGCGGTTCCGGCCCCGCCCGGACAGGCGCTCAGAGGACTGCTCGCATGCGCCGGAGCCGCGGCTCTCTGGGCCATTGCGGCGACCGTCGCCAGCGACCTGTTCGATAGCGGTGTCCCCCCTCTGCATCTCACCGCGGCGCGCTCTGTGGTCGCCGCGGCCGGTCTGGCCCTCATCCCGAGGATCGCCCCTCGCGGGAGGATGCCTGTACCGGCCCTGGTCGCGTTCGGCCTCTCCATCGCGCTGGTAAACGGGACGTACTACATAGCCATAGATCGGCTGGCGGTGGCCGTCGCCGTGGTCATCCAGTACGCGGGCCCTATCTTCGTCGTTGCGTGGGCTGCCCTAATCGCCCGCCGCCCCCCGTCGCGCACGGTACTGCTCGCGTGTGGCGTCTCGGTACTGGGCGTCGCACTCGTATCGGAGGTGGCGGGCGCGACCGGACCGGTCGATGCCGTGGGACTGGTGGCCGCCGCAGCGAGTGCGCTCCTCTTCGCCTCCTACACCGTTCTCAGTGAGCGGGCCGCGGACGCCTACGGAACAGTCGGAGGAGTGCTGCGGGCATTCGTGATGGGCTCGGGCTTCTGGACGGTTGTTCTCATCTTCCTCGGAGACGCTCCTCGGGAGTTGGTCGACCCCTCCAATCTCCCCCGCGTGCTGTTCGTGGGAGTTTTCGGAACACTGGTGCCTTTCCTCCTCTACATCTGGGGCATACAGAGGGTGCGTGCGGAGCGGGCCGTTATTACCGCGACGCTGGAACCGGTGCTTGCGGCACTCTTCGCCTGGATCTTCCTCGCCCAGTCGCTGACTGCGATGCAGCTGCTCGGCGGGATCGTGGTGGTCGTTGCAGTTTCCTCGCTGCAGCTCGAACAGACGCGGCGAAAAACCTAGCTACAGGACCTCCCCCGCAAGCTGGGCGAGGCGCTCGCCTATCAGCGGCGCGAACTTGAAGCCGTGCCCGCTGCACGGAGAACCAACGACGACACGGTCGTGGCGTTCCAGGATGAAACGATCTTCGGGAGCGTTCGTGTAGAGGCAGGTCTCGGCGAGGTGCGGCTCGGGCTCGGCTTTGGGATATCTCTGTTTGACCCAATCCTTCAGTCGCTCGATCGAGCTTGCATCGGGTGGTCCGTCCTCGTCCGGGTCGATCTCGGGACCGGCTTGATGCTCGCCGACCTTGATCCCCTGACCGGGGCTGCCGAGTCCGTAACCCGAAGGCTCGCCCCACTCGACGAGAGTCGGCGGAAAAGGACCCTCCATTGCGAAGTAGGCCACGGTCTCACGCGTCGGCCGCACCTCGAGGTCTATTCCGAGCGGGGCCAGCAGCTGTTTCGCCCATGCCCCCGCCGTGATCACGACGGCTTGGGCCTCGACCTCCGCTACGACAGTGCGAACCACCACCTTTCCGTCCTCCGGCTCGACGGCTTCGACCTTGTTCAGCGGGCGAAGCTGCGCTCCGTTCGTCTCGGCAACTGTTTTGAACGCAGCGTGGGCCCGAAGCGCCGCAATGACTCCGGCGTGGGGTTGGTAAAGGGCCTGTTGGTCGCGAGGCAAGCTGATCGTGTCGAAGCGCCTGTTTACGTCGTCGCCGCTAAGCACCTCGAAGGCGGCGCCACAAGTCTCGAGGGCCCGCACGTGATCCTGAAGATTCCTGCCGGTGTCGAGCCCACCCGTCGGGATGATCAGTTGTTGACGGGCTCTCGCTTCGAGCGTCGTCCACAGGGCCAATGACTCCTGAGCCATCGATACGTACATCGCATCGGGATACGAGAAGCGAAAGATTCGCGCCCGCCCGTGACTCGAGCCTCGCGTGTGCTCGAACTCGAACTGCTCGAGCAAGACAACGCGCCGATCACGGCGAGCGAGGGACGCCGCGGTAGCGACGCCCATGATCCCTCCGCCCACGACCACGACGTCGAACACGAAAGGATCGTAGCTACGGCGTGGCTAAGAGATAGCGGTTGGCCCCGTCGTTCCCGTAACTACCCAGCGATCTTGCTTGCGTTTGATGATGTAAGTGAGCCAGACAGCAGCCAGGTTGGCGATGTACATGTTCATTCCGAGCTTGATGCGGTTCTTGTGGGCAGGGATCGTACCCAGCGTGATCAAAGCCCCGTTGTTCTTGACCTGGCTGCCCTTTCGGGGTGAGCCGATCACCGAATCGGAATCGGACACGAACTCGATCGGCCCGAGCTCCTCGAGTGCCTCCTTGATGCCTTCCTGGACCTCTTCAGGAATCGGCTCCCGTTCACCTTGTCGTCTCCCGGTGGCGGCCGCGGCCGAGTCGGCCTGGTCGAGGATGTAGAGGATGTCGAACGGGTTCCGGCCTTCCTTGAACGAGTTGCCTTGGAGAACGATTTCTCTGATGGCGGCGGAGTAGATCGCGGCCGCGCGCTGGCTGGCCGAGTCCTCGCTCGC
>DATADF010000168.1:0-6794 GCA_036258695.1 Actinomycetota bacterium | reverse complement strand
CGACCACGGCTCGAAGCTCGTCGGCTGTCAGCTCGGCAGGCGGCATCGCGATGCCGGGCTTGACGCTCTGTGGATCCCGGATGAACTGCTCGAGGGACGAACGAGTGTTGGGAAGCACTCCGGCCAGCGTCTCGCGCGCCGCGAGGTGCGTGAGGTCCGGACCCGCGAGCCCAACCGCGGTCGTTCCGCGCAGCGCGTGACATCCGGCGCACGAAGAGCTGAGAAAGATCTCCGCCCCATCGAGGGCGAGTGCCGCCTCCGTGACATCCGCAACCTGATCATCGAGCCATGCGTCGAACTCGGCCTGTGGTTCGGCAACTATCCAGAAGTTCATGTTCGTGTGCTGCAGGCCGCAGAACTCCGCGCAGAAGCCGCGATAGCGGCCGGCTCGATCGGCCTGGATCCACATGTAGTTGTGCCGGCCCGGGATGTTGTCTGTCTTCACCTGCAGGCGCGGAACCCAGAAGCTGTGGATCACGTCCCGAGTCGTGAGGTCCAGGCGCACCGGAACTCCGATCGGGATATGGATCTCGTTGGCCGTCACCGCCCCGTTGGGATAGCGGGCCTCCCACCACCAATCCCGGGCGCTGACCTCGACCGTCATCGCGGGCTTGGAACCGGCCGCCTGAAGCGCGTTCATCTCCGACAGCGAGAACACATAGACGCCCAACAGGATCAGTGCCGGCACCGCCACCCCGGCAATCGCGATAAAGGGCTCGCCCCAAGGTGCTTCGCTGCGATCTATCTCGGGATCGTGATCGCGCCGCCCGCGGCGGATGGATGCGACCAATAAGCCGACAACGACTGCAAAGACGACGGCCGAGATCCAAAACATCGGCCACCACAAACGGGTGACGTGCTCGGCGCCGGGCCCCGCGGGCTCTAGAAGAGAGGCCGGCTCCCCACCACAGGATGCGAGAGCCCACGCGGTCGTAAGCGAAACGACCGAAAGCAGCCGGCGCGTGCGCGGCGCTTCCGTGGGCAGGCCTCTCTAGAGAATTCCGGCTACTTGCCTTTCTTGGCCTGCTTGGCCTTGCGCTTTTCCTTCAGGCTCTTCTGAGGGGACTTCTTCGAATCTTTCGATCCGCCCTTGTCTTTGTTGGCCACGGACGTCTCCTCTCGGCGTCGAACCCGGAAGGTAAGACTACGAAGTAAACGCGACGTGGGTAACGGCTAGGCCCGAGCCGAATTCACGAACTCGCGTAGTCGTGTTTTCCAGCGATCGTCGGCGCCGATTTCGTCGTAGACGGCGTCGGCTTCGCTCACCTTTTCCTCCGAGTCGTCGCCCCGGCCGGCCTTCAACAGAGCCCACGCCCAGCAGGCGTACCCCTCGGCGAGCTGCCACCGCATTCCGTATCGCCGCAGTATCTCGACCGCCGTAAGGAATTCTTCATCGGCAACACGGTCGCCTTCGAGAGAGGCAAAGGTAGCGCGCCAGAACCTGAGAACGCCCTCGTGGCCGCCCCAGTCCGCATCGGATAGAAGCTTCTCGAGACGTGTAAATCGGCTCGCCCACTCGTTCACGCGGTCCGTCTCTGTGAGGAGCAACCCCAGCTGCTCGAGGGCTTGGATCTCGCTGACGATCTGGGGAGCGGATCGGCCCGTCGCCACAGTCTCATTCAAGACCTCTTCGGCCGGCTGGAAATCGCTCAGCATCCTGAGGGCGGTCCCTTCCCAAAACCCGAGCATCGTGGCGAACCAACTGTTGTTGGTCCGCTGGTCTCGCTCCTTGCGACGCTTGAGGTCCGCTGCTGCCGCCTCCCACTTCCCGTCTCCGATATCGAGAATGGGGGCCAGGAAGAAAGAGTCGGGACCTTCGGGGAGAACGCGCCGCATGTCCTCGAGGCGGCCCAAAACCCAGAATGCAATCCCGCGGCATCCCTCCAAGATCCTCCGCTGGGTTGGGGCCTGGGTTACGCGCGGGCTCGCGAGCTCTCGCTCGCACCAGGCAAGACAATCCGCCGGTTGCCCGTGCCACGCCTTGAGCGATCCACCCAACCATGTCGCGAGAAATGCACCCGCTCGGTGGTTCTGCGCGTCGGCCCGCTCCCATGCGTCCTCGGCAAGAGCGATCGCTTCGGGCACACGCCCCTCGGCGAAGAGGTGCCAGGCGCGGATCGCGGCCGCGCCCGCCCAGGCCCCCACGTTCCCGAACTTCTCACCAATCTCCATTCCGCGACGGGCAAGCTCGCTACTTTCGGGATCGCTCAGCGTCCACAGGCCGATCGCGCCCAGGCCGCTGTAGACATATGCGAGCGCCACCGTTTCCTTCGCTTCGAGAACAGAGCGCGCCTTATCGAAGTGCTCGCGCGCCTTGTTCACGTCGAGCATGTCGGGATTGGTGACGAGGTTTGTGCCGAGCCGAGAGTGGATCTGGGCGGCGCGGTATTCCTCGCCGAGTTCCTCGTATAGGGCAAGCGCCGACTCGAGGTAAGAGATGCCCTTGCTCCAGTCGAAACCCGCGACGTACATCAGATCGCCGAGGCTCTGCAGCAGGCGGGCCTTCTCAGCTTTGGAGGATCCCGCGTCGTCGCTGATCTCGAGGGCAGCCTGAAGATGTTCGACAGCCTCTTCCCAGGCGAACAGAGCGGCCGCCTGCTGGGCGGCAAGGCTCAGGTAAGACAGAGTCTTCTTTTGATCGACCGCGACACCCGCCAACGCGTAGTGGGTCGCAAGGGCGGGCACCCACTCGTCGAGCTCGTTTGAGTGGACTTTCTCGATGGCTGCCGCCGCCCGCGCGTGCAGCTTTTGTTTGCGCGGCAAGCTCAACTCGTCGTACAGCGTCTGCCTCACTAGAGCGTGCTTGAACGCATACGTGGGGACATGTCCGGGCGACTCCACGATGAGCTGAGCCTTGAGTGCGCTCTCCAACGCGGTCATCAGCTCGTCCTCGTCGACGGTAACCATCTGTGCCACGACCGGAAACTCAAACCCGCGGCCCAGTGTGGAGGCGTGGCTCAGCACTTCGTTAACGGATTCGGCTAGTCGCGACAAGCGACGTCCGATCGCCTCGCGGACACCTTCCGGAATGCCGAGCTCCGATACATCCGCTACATCTGAGACCCAACGTCCGTCCTTGAGATAAAGGCGCCGGGTCTCGATGAGATGTCTGAGCACCTCTTCGATGAAGAAAGGATTGCCCTCCGTCTCGCGGTAAAGAGCCTCGGCAAGCGCCTCGCCGCGCTCGTCCATGGAGTGTCCCGCGGCTTGTTCCAGCAATTCCGTGACTTCGTCGCGCGACAGTCCTCCGAGAGAGATGCGCTCATAGAGGTGATCTCGTCGCATCGAGGCCAGTACGTCGGCAAGTGGGTGCTTGCGATCGAGATCGACGTCCCGATAGGTACCGACGATCAAGAGCGACGCGTCCTCCAATCGGCGAACGACGTGCTGGAGCAGCTGGAGCGTCGGCTTGTCGGCCCAGTGCAGGTCGTCGAGCACGAGCACAGTGGGTGCGGCGGCGGTGACGCCGGCCAAGAAGGACGCAGTGGCTTCGAAGAGTCGGAAGCGCTCGGTTTCCGGATCGGCCCCGTCCGGATCCGGCAGCTGCGGAAGACGCTCGGCGAGTTCGGGCACCAGCCGCTTGAGTTGTGGCCCTGAAGCGCGCGTCAATTGGCGCAAGCGATGAGCCGGCGCGTGAGCAACGAAGTGGGTTAGAGCCTCCACGAACGGCTGATAGGGAACGATCGTCTCCTCATCGCAGCGTCCGTAGAGAACCGTGCCGCCGTCTGCGCGACACTGCCGGGCCACTTCGGCAGCAAGTCGTGTCTTTCCGATGCCGGGCTCCCCCGCGAGAAGGACGACTTGGCGCTCGCGCGTAAGCGACTTCTTCCACGCGGCAACCAGTTGGTCGACGTCCTCTGCTCGCCCCACAAAACCGGCGGCTTCGGTGACCGACAACACACCGGGCAGAGGAATGGCCTCGTCCTCAGTCGGCTGCCAGCCGACCTCGTACGCCTGAAGCGGTTCGTTCAGTCCTTTGAGCTCGAGGGCTCCCACATTCACAAAGGAATAGAGGCCCCGGGCCCCCACCAGGTCTTTGACCAACCCCGAGGCCAAGATCTGCGATCCCTGAGCTTGCTCGCAGAGACGACGCGCGACGATGACCGAGCGCCCGAAATAGTCGTCCTCGTCACGAATCGGCTCCCCGACATGAAGGCCGACTCGGACTTCTACCGGGCGACCGTCGGCGTTCTGGTCCTTCATCGCTTGCTGCATCTCGACCGCGCACCCCACCGCGTCAACGGCGCTTGGGAAGACGACCATCAGCCCGTCGCCGAGGTTCTTGACCTCTTGACCGCCGCGCGCGGCAACGGCCTCTCGGAGCACCCTGAAGTGGGCGCGGCGAAGCGCGTCGGCCTGCTCGTCTCCGAGTTCGTCGAACAGCTGTGTCGAGCCGGAAAGATCCGTAAACAGAAGTGTGACGATGCCCGCGTCGGTCATGGCCCTCTAGTCTGGCAGTCGGCTACAGCAGCGACAATGCCCCGGCCGCCGCGGCGCGCTCCCGGGGAGCTCCGGAGCCTTCTGCTTCAGGCAACCGCACGAAGAAGCACGAGCCCGAGGGCTCGTTGGGCTCGTACCACGCGACTCCCCCGTGGGCGCGCGCAAGTTCGCCCACGATCGCAAGCCCCAAACCGGTTCCGGTCTCCTCCCCAGTCTCCTCACCACGCGTAAATCGTTCGAAGAGTTGAGCCACGAACTCCTGCGCCACTCCACTTCCGCTGTCGCTGACCCGAATCTGAACCCAGCGGTCGCGGGCAGAGACGTCGACACTGATCGGCGGGCGTCCGTACTTCCGGGCGTTCGTTAGGTAATTGAGAAGAATGTGCTCGAGGTGTCGCCGATCGACCGAGGCCGCCACTGCAGTGGGGCAGCTCACGTCAACGTGCTCGAGTCCCAGCTCTGCGAGAACCTCGGTTAGCACGGGCTCGACGGCCGTCGGAGTCATTCGCACCTGCAGCTTGCCTTGCTCGATCTGCGACCGGAACAGGACGCTGTCCAGCAAGCGGGACAGACGCATGCTGGCGCGTGTGAGAGTTTGTAGATAGCTCGATCGCTGTTCGGGGTCGATCTGCTCGAACCGATCCTTTAGGGCTGTGGACATCCCGACGAGTGCCATCACAGGACCGCGCAGGTCGTGTACGACCATGTGCATGAAGGTGTCCTTGAGCTCGTCGGCCTTTTGACGTTCCGCAAGCGTTGCAGCCAGAGCAAGTGTGCCGATCGCGTTCGCGCTCATCACCGCTTGCAGGATCCCGACGGCTTCGACGACGTTGTCCCCACCGAACGGCCGCTCTCCGGTCAACGTGGCCCAAACTCCCAGTCCGGCGAACAGGAAGATGGCGCTGACCGCGCCATGCTGACGGAAGCGGAGCGCAGCCCATATGAGAAGGGGAAGGGCAATGTAAGAGGTAACGATGTTGGCATCGACGAACGCGGTCCATCCCAAGCCCGCGAGGGCAACGCCCAACGCCACCGCTTCCGCCATCCGTCGAGGAGCGACGGGGCCCAGTGGTCTTCCGAGCCACACGAGAAGGAGAGGGGCGACCAGCAAGTCCCCCATCACATCGCCGACCCACCAGACCGTCCATTGGGCGTCGAGGTCGGAGAACTCAGCGGCCCCCGAGACCCACAACGTGCCGGCTCCGACGGTCGCGCTGATCGTCGTGCTTACGAGAGCCGCAACGACCAGCGCGCCTACATCGCGCAGCCGATCGATCCCGGTGACGAATCCCATGCGGCGGAGAAGAGCCGCTCCCACTACGGCCTCGAGCGTGTTCCCGATGGCGATCGCGGCCGCTGCCAGAATCGAGATCTCCGTCGTGGCATTCGCGGCGAACGCCCCGATCGCCACTCCGGGCCACAGCCGGGGGCCGAACAACATGAGCGCGGCGAGCGAGATCCCGGTCGGAGCCCACAGGATGGTGGCATTGCCGGGATCGATCGCCAGTTGCAAGCCCAACTTGGCGGCCACGAAGTAGACGGCCGCCAGCAGCAGCACCCGTACCCGAACGTCGGCTAGGAAGGAGCCCACCCCACCTCCTTGACCTGCATTGTGGCACCGACTCGCGCGCGGATGGCGGCAGGTGGTCTTGTGCGTTGTCGAGCGCCTAGGTGGCTACGAGACGCCCTTTCATCGACGGGTGAATCGTGCACACGAACTCGGTTGTGCCCTCTGGCATCTCAAAGGTCAGTTGCACGGAGTCGTCCGCCGCCACGGTGTTGCTGTCGCATCCGATCGCTTCGGCGGTAAAGGTGTGCGGAACCGAGTCCTCGTTCGTGTAGCTGACCGTCACGACCTCGCCAGCGGCGGCCTTGAGCGTCGCCGGCTTGAACGCCATACCTCTCGTGATCAATTCAATTTCCGTGCCGGACGGCTCCGCGGTCAGGCAGTCCTCCTGGGCACCAGCCTCGTCTTCGGCCGGCGATCCCTCCTCGAGGATGGGCGGGGTGGCCGCATTCCCGTCATCGCCGCTTCCGCCGCCACCACAGGCAGCCAACAACAGGATTAAAGCCACCAGACCAACCAAGCGTGAAGCTCCAATGCGACCCATATGAGCCTCCTTGTTTAGGGGGCCCAATTGTCTATGAAGGAGATGGATCAGTTCCGGCAGACTCCCGGGCCGGATCTGAGATCGTCCATGGAACAGCTGAGCGCGAGCTCGCCGTCTATATAGACGAGCACCGCATTTAGCGAGCGATTTATGGCCACGGTCGCCTCCTGGCCCGGCTTCACGTTCGCTTGCAAGAACTCGACCAGATGCCTGGTCATGGTGTCGGTCTCGTCTGGATGCGAG
>DATADF010000167.1:0-3308 GCA_036258695.1 Actinomycetota bacterium | reverse complement strand
GAAGTTCGGGACTTCTTTCACTTCCATGCCTGTTTGACCGAGCCGTGGGACGGGCCCGCTGCACTCGTGATGGCTGATGGACGTCAGCTTGCGGCCGCTCTGGATCGCAATGGACTGCGTCCAATGCGGATCTCAGTGTGCGAAGACGGATTGGTCGCATGCGCTTCCGAGGTAGGCGCGATCGCGACGCGCGGACACGGGCGAGTGTTACGCCGTCGTCTTGGGCCCGGTCAGGTGTTCTCGGTCAATCCACAAGAGGGTGGCGTCTCCTTCGACGACGAAGTAAAGGGCGCGCTTGCTCGACGCCGTCCGTATGGCGATTGGCTGGTGGAGCACCTCGACCTACGCGACCGAGGCGCGCCGGTCTCCGCGCCCGATTCCGATCCCACGCCGCTACAGGTGGCCGCGGGCTACAGCAAGGAGGAATTCACGGTCGTCATCCGCCCGATGGCAACCGAGGGTTACGAGCCCACCTCGTCGATGGGCGACGACACCGCTCAGCCGCCACTCGCTTCGTATGGACGCTCGGTCTTCTCGTTTCTAAAACAACGCTTCGCGCAGGTGACCAATCCTCCGATCGACCATCTGCGCGAACGTCACGTCATGAGTCTCAGCACGCGACTTGGGCCGCGCTCCCCGCTCCTGCAAGAGCGCCCGGAGGCCGCGGCCTTGCGTGAATACCCCTCGCCGCTGTTGTTCCCCGATGCGGTCGAGGACTTGCTGAGCAATCGCGGCGTCTTGCTCGAGGCGACATGGCGCCGCGCTGACGGCGATCGCGGGATGAAGGTTGCGCTGCAAGCGATGGTCGAGGATGCTGCCGCGGCCGTCGCCGCGGGAGCCCCGTGGCTTGTCATCTCCGACCGTAAGGTGGACGCCGAGCGCGTCCCCATCCCCGCGGCGTTGGCCGCGGGGGCCGTACACCACGGGTTGATCGCCGCAGGGCTTCGGTCGCAGACCAGTGTCGTCGTCGATTCGGTCGAGCCGCGCGAGACACATCACGTCGCGTGCTTGATCGCAAATGGTGCGGACGCGGTCTGCCCGCGCCTCGCCCTCCAATCGATCGCCGGGCTCGCGGCACGCGGGCGTCTAGGCGGTGAAGTATCTGGTGACGAAGCACAAGGCCGATTCCTCCGCGCGATCGAGGACGGGTTGTTGAAAGTCATGTCCAAGATGGGGATCGCAACGATCGATGCCTATCGGGGCGCCCAGATCATCGAAGCGATCGGCCTCGCCCCTGAGGTCATCGAGACATGTTTTGCAGGTCTCGCCTCTCCGCTGGGAGGACTCTCCCTCGATCAACTTGCCGCCGACGCGATACAACGGCACGAGGCAGCTTACGGAGAGCGATCGCAGCTCCCCAATCACGGATTCATCAAGTTCAAGCGCGGTGGCGAGTACCACGCGTTCAACCCCGATGTGATCGATGCCCTGCACGAGACGCTGGGGATTGAGGATAAAAAGGAGCGGGAGCTGCGTGCCGCACACGCCCTGCAGGGAGCGGTGAAGGGCAATCCACATGCGTACGCGCGCTTCGTTGCGCTGACCGATCGCACCAACGGTCTCGAATGTGAGCCCCGGGACCTGCTCGACATGGTGCCGGCGGGAGCCCCCGTGCCGTTGGAGGAAGTCGAACCGGCTACGGAGATCGCGCGCCGCTTCTCGACTGGAGCGATGTCACACGGAGCGCTCTCGGCCGAGGCCCACGAAACGATCTCCGTCGCCATGAACTTGATCGGCGGGCTGGCAAATACGGGCGAGGGCGGCGAGGACCCGGCCCGCTACCGCGACGAGCGAAACAGCGCGATCAAGCAGGTTGCGTCGGGTCGCTTCGGTGTGACGCCCGAATACCTTGCATACGCGGGCGAACTTCAGATCAAGATGGCCCAGGGATCCAAGCCCGGTGAGGGCGGGCAGTTGCCGGGGACCAAGGTGAGTGAGGAGATCGCCCGCCTGCGGCACACCGTGCCTGGGGTGTCCTTGATCTCTCCCCCACCGCACCACGACATTTACTCGATCGAGGACCTCGCGCAGTTGATCTTTGATCTGAAGCAGGCGAACCGCGAAGCGGACGTGTCGGTGAAGCTGGTTGCCTCAGAGGGCGTCGGAACGGTGGCCGCCGGTGTCATCAAGGGATTGGCGGACGTCGTGCACATCTCGGGCGGCGACGGAGGCACCGGGGCGAGCCCGCTGAGCTCGATCAAGAACGCGGGGATGCCGTGGGAGATCGGACTCGCCGAGACGCGCGACGCTCTAACCGAGAACGGACTGCGCGAGCGGGCACGCATTCGGGTCGATGGGGGCCTGAAGACCGGTCGCGACATCCTGATCGCAGCATTGCTGGGGGCCGACGAGTACTCGTTCGGGACCGCCGCGCTCGTCGCCGAGGGATGCATCCTCGTTCGGACATGCCACCGCAACACGTGCCCGGTGGGAATCGCGACGCAGGATCCGGCGCTGCGATCCAAGTTCGCCGGCACCCCGGAGATGGTCGCTCGCTACCTCATGCTCGTAGCAGAGGAGGTCCGCCTATTGTTGTCCGGCCTCGGGTTGCGGTCCCTCGATGAAGCCATCGGACGCACGGATCTGCTGCGTCAGCGAAGCACCGGGAATCCACGTGCCGATTCACTCGATCTCTCAATACTTCTGCGACCGCCGGACCCGGGCGAGCCGCGTCGGTTTGCGTCCCGGGTGGAGCTGCAGCGTCCGGTTTCGGAGCTGGGGGATCGATTGCATGACGACGCATTGCCGCGGCTGCTGGACGGAAGTCTCGCGGAGTTGGAGTACTCCATCGGAAACGGCGACCGCGCCGTCGGCGCGCGTCTCGGAACCGCGCTCGCGTACCGTTTCGGCGGGCGCCGGCCGCCGGGCACCCTTCACGCTCACTTCCGCGGCGAGGCCGGCCAGTCTTTCGGCGCCTTCATCGTGGAAGGCATGGAGCTGGTGCTCACCGGGGAGGCGAACGACTACGTCTGCAAAGGGATGGGCGGCGGGCGTGTCGTTATCCGTCCGCCCGACAACGATGCCGGCGAGCCGTACCTCGCGGGCAACACCCTCCTATACGGGGCCACCGGCGGGCAGTTGTTCGTCGCCGGCCGCGTCGGCGAGCGTTTCGCCGTTCGGAATTCCGGGGCCGTAGCGGTCGTCGAAGGCACCGGCGATCATGCGTGTGAATACATGACCGCCGGCGCGGTCGTCATCTTGGGACCGACCGGGATGAACCTGGGGGCCGGGATGAGCGGCGGCGAGGCGTACGTCTATGACCGAGATGGCGAGCTCACGCTCAACCTCAACACCCAGTTGGTCGCGGC
>DATADF010000166.1:0-3642 GCA_036258695.1 Actinomycetota bacterium | reverse complement strand
AGTAGTAACGCTATGACTGAAGATGTTGGACCTTCATCTCAACCGGAAGCTGATCCCGACACGGAACGAGTTGTAAAAAGTGAGCTTGACGCGGAGGGCGGACCAGAGCCGGAAGCCAGCACCACCATCTTGGAGACCAAGGGTTCCGAACCCGACGTGAAAGCCACCGTCGAGTCTGACGAGGAAGGGTCCAGCTAACGAAACCAATCACCTGAGCGTGAGAGAAGCTACGTTGGAAGACCGGTTCGATGCGTTAGGGATTCAATGACCACGTATCAAGCCGGAGAAACGGTGTGGCAAGTTGTGTAGGCAAGACCTCATAGCGATTTCCTAGGCCGGCAACTTCCAGCACCTGCATGACGTCGCGGGGCCCGGGCACTATTGTCAACCGGTTCTGCCCACTCGGGAGACCCATGGGCGCTTCAGAGAGCATTCGGATGCCGCCCATGTCCACAAACGTCAGCCGACTCAAATCCAGGACGACCCTTTCGGGATGCATCGCTCGAACCTCCATCATGGCTTGGCGCAATTGCCAGGCAACGGAGTGATCGAGCTCGCCGATGCACTCAAGCCACACGGTGTTCGCCAGCTGGGTCGTTCGAGTCTCGAAGAAGGTCATACCGTTTCCCCCCCATGACTCAAAGCTCAAGTTCCCCCAAGGGGTATTTGAGTTTGTCCCATCCGAGGGCTAGTAAGAGCCTGCCGGACGGCGCGCTAAGGCTAGCGGGGACTATGGGGCGTTGTCGGTCCGTTACCGTACAAAAATGGCGATGATATGCCGCTAGTTTCGCCCGAGCGGGCAGTCTGCTGCAATGGTGAGGTGAACCGGTCCTATCCACAAGGCGGCGCATGAGCATGACGCTGCTTGCCGATGTCGCGGCTGCCTCAACTGGGATCGCAGGAACCAGCTCCCGCTCCCGCAAGATTGCGATCATCGCGGAGCTGCTGAGGACGCTGGATGCAGAAGAGATCCCCATCGTCGTGGGATTTCTATCCGGCGTCCCGCGACAGGGCCGGGTCGGCGTCGGCTACTCGATCGTCTATGGCGTCAACCGCGTGGCGGCTGACGACGTCTCCCTAACCGTTACAGAGGTTGATCGCGCCATCACCGCCATCCAGGAAGCCACCGGAGGCGGTTCCAATACGCATCGGCAGGAGATTCTAGGCGACCTCCTTGGCCGGGCCACAGATCAGGAATCCGACTTCCTCAGAAGACTGTTTACCGGGGAGTTAAGGCAGGGCGCGCTGGTCGGCCTGATGCAGGACGCGATCTCGGTAGCCGCAGGGATTCCGGGCGACATTGTCCGGCGCGCGTTGATGCTCTCCGGCGATCTGCCCCGCACGGCGACGATCGCGATGACATTGGGGGAGGACGGACTGCGCGACGTCGGGTTCGAGATCTTCCGCCCGATTCTGCCGATGCTTGCCTCCACTGCCGACACCGTGGGCGACGCGGTCGCGGGCTTCGGCCGCGCCTCGGTCGAGTGGAAGGTCGATGGGATCCGTATCCAGATTCACCGTCGCGCAGACGAGGTACGCATCTACACGCGTGGCCTCAACGACATCACGGATTCTCTAGCGGGAATTGCCGATGCGGTACGCCGTCTGCCAGTGCGCCAGGCCGTCTTCGACGGGGAGGCCCTGTGGATGGACGAGGGCGGTCCGGCCGCATTCCAAGATACGGTATCGCGCATCGACTCCAGCGCTCCGCCGACAGGGGTCCTGACATTCCTCTTCGACGTGCTGCACGTCGATGGGGACGACCTGCTCGACACGCCGCTGGAGGAACGGGCCGCAAGGCTGGAGTCGATCGCACCGCAGCTCAAGATCCCAGCAAGGATGACTTCGGACGCCGGGGAGGCGGAACGAATGCTGGACGAGGCGCTCACTGCGGGACATGAGGGCATCGTCGTAAAGGATGCAGCGTCGCTCTACGCCGCGGGCCGGCGCGGCAAGGCCTGGCGCAAGGTGAAGCCGGTGCGGACCTACGATCTCGTCGTGCTCGGCGCGGAGTGGGGCCACGGGCGGCGGCGCGGCTGGCTGTCGAACCTGCACCTTGGTGCACGAGTGCCCACGACGGGTGAGTTCGTCATGGTGGGCAAGTGCTTCAAGGGACTAACCGACGACCTCCTGCGCTGGCAGACGAGCGCCCTGTTGGAGCGTGAGACCGAACGGCAGGGAATCAAGGTGGCTGTGCGCCCGGAGCTTGTGGTCGAGGTCGCCCTTGACGGCGTCCAGACCTCAACACGCTATCCGGGCGGCGTCGCCCTGCGTTTTGCGCGGGTCAAACGGTACCGGCCTGACAAGAGCGCCGAGGATGCAGACACTATTGACGACCTGCGCGCTTTGCTGGCCGCGCGTGCCCGGCCTTAGTGTCGCCCAGAAGACTGCGAGGCTTGGAATCGAGATATGTGGGCCTGGACCTTGAACTGGGGCGAGATTCGAAGCGACATCCTGATCGGATCTTGCCCAATTCGCCCTTCGGACATTGATCGAATCTGTGACGAGACGGGGGCAGACGCGCTGGTGTCACTCCAAACTGACGAATGCCGGGCGGCCCTCGGGATCCACTACGAGCTGCTCGTGACACACGCGTTGAGTCGCTCAGTCTTTACGGTCAATGCGCCGATGCGGGACTTCGACGGAGAGGAACAGCGGAAGCGCCTCCCGGACGCCGTCGGCAAGCTCTGCGATGCCCTCCGTCGCGGCCACAGGACCTACGTCCACTGCACGGCCGGCATAAACCGCGGTCCCCTGGTGGTCTTGGCGTATCTCACCTTTGTCGAAGGCATCGAGGTCGGAGAAGCGATGGCCATGATTCACCGAGGCCGTCCGGAGGCTTCGCCCTATTGGAGCGCGTATCAAGGGTGCCGCCGGGACATGCTTGAAGCACACCGAGCGGCGATCGCCCTCCGAGCCTGGCATCTTTCTCGGGATCATCCGGCGGAGACGCCCGAGAGCCATTGGTTCCGGGCGGAGCGTGAGGTCATGAGCCAGGTGTTCGTGCCTAAAGCTGCGAATGGAGGCAAGGATGCCTTGGTTCCCTGAATTCGGAATCACGTATCAGATGGCGGCCGAGGGTAGAGCGACAAAGGTAACGGCCGATGTGATGAGAAGCTACGTCGAGTCAGCAGATTCCGGCTTCCCAGCCTTTGCGGCAGAGGGAATCGTAGTTCACGACCCGGGCGCCGGACGCGTCGAGGGACTCGAGGCTTTCAAGGAGTTCGTGCGTTCCAGCTCGCATTGGCTGGAGCAGGCAGACGCTCGGGCCGAATGGGTCGCTTCCACCGCGACTCCCGGCCGTGCGGTGGGGGAGTTGGTTGCGCACTTGACGATCGACGGTCAACGGATCCAGTTACCGATCGCAGTGGTAGCCGAACAGAAGGCGGCTCGCCCCGAGTTTCGTGTCTACTACACGCAGTGGCCCCTCCTCGGCCGCCACACACTCCGGCCCCCAATCCTGGGCGACACCGGAGTAGAGCCGACGGGCTGGCCGGCCAAGTATCACAAGGCGCTAAGTGCGGGCGATGCAGACGCGATCGCCGATGCCTTCGAGCCCGGTGCCTATTTTCGGGAACCAGCAGGGCCGGATTACATCCACAGGGGCGAGAAGCTCCGCCCATTCTTCAAGATGTTCTTCAG
>DATADF010000165.1:0-12762 GCA_036258695.1 Actinomycetota bacterium | reverse complement strand
GGGCTGCTCGCGCTGGTCCCCCCGCACCGTCTCGACATGAAAGATGTAACGCGCGAAGTCCTCTTTGATCGTCTCCTGCATCTGGCTGAACATGTCGTAGCCCTCGCGCTGGTACTCCACCAGCGGATCGCGCTGGGCCATGGCGCGCAGACCGATGCCCTCCTGCAAGTAGTCCATCTCGTACAGGTGCTCGCGCCAGCGGTTATCGATCACCGACAGCAAGACGAGGCGCTCGATCTCACGAAGCTGATCCGAGCCCAGAGCTTGTTCACGCTGGGCATAGACCTGCAACGCGTCGGTGAGGAATCTCTCTGTTACGTCTTCGTAGGTCGTGGTCTCGACGTCGAAGTCGCTAGGTTTGAGAGTCGTGGGGAAGATCTCCCTCACACGGGCGAAAAGCTGCTCCCAGTCCCACTCCTCCGGAGGAAGGTCGGGGTTCGCGTTCTCGGCCACCGCCGTCTCCACGACGCTGGTCGCGAGCTCGAGCGCTTGATCGTGGAAGTCCTCGCCCTCGAGGATCTTGCGTCGCTCGCCGTAAATGATCTGCCGTTGCTTGTCCATGACCTCGTCGTACTTGAGGACGTTTTTTCGGATCTCGAAGTTCATGGACTCAACCGACGTCTGCGCACGTTCTATGGCGCGTGACACGATCTTCGCCTCGATGGGTACGTCGTCCGGGATCTTGAGGCGATCCATCATCGACGCAATCCGGTCCGAGGCGAACAAGCGCATGAGATCGTCTTGCAACGAGAGATAGAAGCGGCTGGCACCGGGGTCACCCTGGCGACCGGAGCGTCCCCTGAGCTGATTGTCGATGCGGCGCGATTCGTGGCGCTCGGTGCCCAAGACATACAGGCCACCGGCCTCGATCACTTGCTCCTTTTCGATCTCGCACTGCTTCACAAACTTTTCGAAAAGGGGCTCGAACTCGGCCTCGTATTGCTCTTTCTCTTCCGGCTCGAGCTGATCGAGCAGGTAGGCATCGTTGTCCCAACCGCGCGCCTGCATTTCGGAGCGCGCCATGCCCTCCGGATTGCCTCCGAGAATGATGTCGACGCCGCGACCGGCCATGTTCGTCGCGACGGTGACGGCGCCCAGCCGCCCGGCCTGGGCGACGATCTGGGCTTCTTTCTCGTGATGCTTTGCATTGAGAACCGTGTGCGGCACACCCCGCTTGGACAGGATGCGCGAGAGGTGCTCGGACTTCTCGATAGACACCGTTCCGATCAGAATCGGCTGACCGCGTTGGTTGCGTTCTACGACATCCTCCGCGACCGCCTCCCACTTGGCATCGACCGTCTTGTAGATCAGGTCCTGATGGTCCGCGCGGATCATCGGACGGTTGGTCGCAATCTGGGCGACCTCGAGCTTGTAGATGTGACCGAACTCCGCGGCCTCGGTTAGTGCGGTACCGGGCATCCCGGCCAATTTGTCGTACATGCGGAAGTAGTTCTGGAGAGTGATCGTCGCGAGCGTTTGGTTCTCCTCGCGGATGCGAACGTTCTCTTTGGCCTCGATAGCCTGGTGTAGGCCCTCCGAGTAACGACGCCCGGGCAGGATTCTGCCCGTGAACTCGTCCACGATCAGTACTTCGCCGTCTTTGACCATGTACTCGTCGTCGCGCTTGTAGAGCTCCTTTGCCTTCAGCGCGGCTTGCAGGTGATGAACTAGGTCGACGTTTACGTGGTCGTAGAGGTTGTCGACGCCGAGGATCTCCTCAACCTTCGCGACGCCCTCCTCAGTCACCGCGACGGTGCGCTTTTTCTCATCGACTTCGTAGTGCACGTCTCGGTTCAACCGGGGCGAGATGCGAGCGAATTGCTGGTACCACCGCGTTGAGTCCTGAACGGCGCCGGAGATGATCAAAGGGGTACGCGCTTCGTCGATCAGAATCGAGTCCACCTCGTCGACGATGGCGTAGAAGTGCCCGCGCTGCACAAGCCGGTCGAGCTCCGTGACCATGTTGTCGCGCAGGTAATCGAAACCGAACTCGTTGTTCGTTCCGTAGGTGACATCCGCCTCGTACGCCGGCTTGCGGTCCTGCGGCGACATCTGCCCTTGGATGAGGCCGGTCGTCATACCGAGGAAGCGATATATCTGCCCCATCCATTCGGAGTCGCGCTTTGCGAGGTAGTCGTTGACCGTCACCACATGGACGCCCTCCTCCCAGAGCGCGTTCAGGTACACGGCGAGTGTCCCGGTGAGCGTCTTTCCTTCACCGGTCTTCATCTCGGCGATCCAGCCTTGGTGCAGGGCGGCGCCGCCCATCAGCTGTACGTCGAAGTGGCGCTGGCCGATTGCCCGACGCGCCGCCTCGCGAACGGCGGCAAATGCCTCTGGCAGAAGCGCATCGATGTCCTCACCCTGGCTGAGACGGCTCTTGAACTCGCCGGTCTTGGCCCGCAGCCCGGCGTCGTCGAGCGCCTGCATCTCCGCCTCGCGGGCGTTGACCAGGGGAACGACCGCCTGGATGGTCTTTAGCTTCTTGCCCTCGCCGGCCGCGAGGACCTTCCGAAAGATGCTCATGGAGGCCCCATTATTCCCGCCAAGGACGCCTTAGCCCACCAGAACCGCACTCAACTCCGGCTGGCGTCGAGAGGCTCCCGGTCGGGCCTAGGTGATCTCCAGCAGTTTTTCGCGGACTGCGTAGACGACCGCCTCCATGCGGGAGTGCAGGTGCAACTTCTCGAGGATGTTGCGGACATGGTTTTTGACCGTGTTCTCCGAGATGAACAGCTGCTTGCCGATGTCCCGATTGTTGAGGCCTGTCGCTACGAGCTTAAGCACTTCGAGTTCCCGGGCGGTGAGTCGTGGCGTTGGAACTTCACGGCGGTCCTCCTTGCCGCGAACCATGCTGGCGAACTCGTTTAGCAGCTTCGAAGCCATCGATGGCGAGATCAGCGACTGGCCGGAATGGACCTGCCGGATGGCGTCGGCGACCTCGACCATGGCGACGTTCTTCAGGAGATAGCCCGACGCCCCGGCCTTGATCGCCCCGTAAAGGTCGGCCTGGTCGTCGGAGACGGTGAGCATGATCACGGCCGTATGTGGGAGCAGATCCTTGATGGCACGAGTTGCGTCGATCCCCGACCCGCCCGGCAGTTGCACGTCCATCAGCACCACATCAGGTGCGGTGTCCTCTGCCTGCTTGAGGGCATCCTGAGGATCACCTGCCTCGCCGATGATCTCGATGTCGGGCTCGATCTGAAAGACGTTTCGAAGGCCTTGCCGAACGACCTCATGGTCGTCGACTACCAGGACCCGAATGGGTTCGTCGGGGCTCTGTAGAGGGGGAAGTCGGGTGGGCACGGTCGGCTCTCTTCTGGTCGGCTGTGACTACGCCATTGTAGGTACGCGACGTACCCGGGTCACTAGGCAGTTATGCGTAGTTAAACGCGTGCAAGACCCGCCCGGCTGGCCGCCACGAGCTCTACGCTCTCGGCCCCCGCAGCTCGCAGAGCGCGCGCACAGGCGGACGCGGTGGCTCCCGTGGTGACGAGGTCGTCCACCAATATGACGAGCTCCGGGCTGTTGCTCGCCCCGAAGGCATTTGCCACGCTGCGCCACCGATCGGCGATACCCAGCGAGGTCTGATCCGCCGTGTCGGCGCGCCTGATCAAGTACCGATGAGCAGGCAGGCCCAGACGCACCGCCAGGCCCTTGGCCAGGACCTCGGCATGGTCGAAGCCGCGCCGCCGGATGTCGTGCCGCCGCCCGGGTACCCACGCGATCCCCTCGCCCCGGACTCCGGACTCGACAACAATGCGCTGCATCGCGTCGATCAGCGGATCGGCCGCCCCGCGCAAGCCGCGGACCTTGAGGTCGAGCACGAATCGCCGGACGACCTGCCTGTAGTCGCACGGGATGAGGACGCGGTCGACGTCGGCGATCGGCTGGTCGATGGTGGGTGAGGGGAGGCCCGCGACGCAAGCCGCGCACAGAAGCCGCCCGGACAGACCACAGCCGACACACCGCACGCCGAGCACCGCGTCGAGAGCCCGCATGGATCCACGCTAGCGACCCCCACCGACAACCGTGGGGCGGCCCGCGTCGGCGGCCAGCTAGGTGGCTCGGATTTCGATCTTGGCCTTGTCGAACGCGGCGACGATCTTTTCGCGCAGAACGCGTGCGACCTCAGCGCGGCTGCCGGGCTTGACCTGCGCGCTCATGCGCAACACGACGTCCTTGTCCTCGAGTGCCTCGACACCGAGGACGGCGGGAACGGCGAGCAGCTCGGGGCCGAGCTTCTTGTCCTGCTTGAAGTCGGCCGCGATCTTCTCCATGAGCTTGCGGACCTTCGACAAGTCGACGCCGTAGGCAACGCGCACGTCGATGAGCACCGCAGCCCAGTCCTTCGACCGATTGGCTACCTGAGTGATGAAGCCGTTGGAGAAGTAATGCACGGTGCCGTCGACGTCGCGAAGCCCCGTGAGGCGGAGAGTCAGGAGCTCGACGGTGCCGCTCGTCGTCTTGTTCACCTCGATGATGTCGCCGATCCCGTACTGGTCCTCGAGCAGGATGAAAAAGCCGCTCACGACATCGCGAACGAGGCTCTGCGCGCCGAACCCAATCGCCAGGCCCCCGATTCCAAGGCCGGCAAGCAGCGGGCCGAGGTTGAATCCGGGGATCACTCCTAGAATCATCAACACCGCCATCACCCAGATCGTGACGATCCCGGCCGATGTGATTACCCGCGTGAGAGTCCGGGTGCGCTGCACGGTGCGGGCTTCGGCGTCGCCGGCAGACACGCGTTTCTCGACCCGGCGAACAGCTCGTCTGAGGAGCGCGGACAGCAGGACTGCGCCCAAGACGATGCCCACGACGCGGAGGGCGACGATCACGGCGTCCTCCGCCAGCCAGGTACCGACCGTGTCCCAGCTCAAGCGCTATGCCCCGGCCGGGGGCATCAGGTGCCTTCCTCCCAGGCCTCGAGATAGGCCCGCTGTTCGGCGGTCAGCTCATCGATGCGGACGCCCATCGTCTCGAGCTTGAGCCGAGCCACCGTCTTGTCGATATCGGTCGGCACGTCGTAGACGCGCTTCTCCAGCTCGCGAGCATGCTGCGCGATCCACTCACAACACAACGCCTGGTTGGCAAACGACATGTCCATGACAGATGCGGGATGGCCCTCCGCGGCAGCGAGGTTGACCAGCCGGCCCTCGGAGAGCACATAGAGTCTCCGGTCTCCCTCGAGCGAGAACTCCTCGACTTCGTTGCGCACGATCCGTCGGTCACTCGCCATCCGGGCCAAGGTCGCGAGATCGATCTCGATGTCGAAATGGCCGGCATTGGCCAGGATGGCACCGTCTTTCATGACCTCGAAGTGATCCGCGCGCAGCACGTGCTTGTTGCCCGTAACGGTGATGAAGATGTCGCCCTGACTGGCCGCATCATGCGCAGGAAGAACGCGATACCCGTCCATCGCAGCCTCGAGCGCGCGGGTGGGATCGACCTCAGTCACTACGACGTCGGCGCCCAGACCCTTGGCGCGGGATGCGACGCCACGACCACACATCCCGTATCCGCAGATGACGACTGTCTTACCGGCGATCAGCACATTGGTCGCGCGGATGACTCCGTCCATGGCCGATTGGCCGGTTCCGTAGCGATTGTCGAAGAGATGCTTGGTGTCGGCATTGTTCACCCCGATGACCGGGAACCCGAGGACGCCGGCGGCCTCCATCGCGCGCAGTCGGATCACTCCCGTCGTCGTCTCTTCGGTCCCCCCGATGACGTCATCGAGCTGATCCCGTCGTTTTTGATGCAACGTCGTCACGAGGTCGCAACCGTCGTCCATCGTGATCATCGGGCGCCGGTCCAAAACGGCATTGATGTGCTTGTAATAGAGCTGCTCGTCCACCCCACGGATCGCAAACACCGGTATGTCGTAAGCCTCGACAAGGCCGGCAGCGGTTTCATCCTGTGTGGACAAGGGATTCGAGGCGCAAAGAGCTACGTCGGCGCCGCCCGCGCGCAACGTACGCATCAGATTGGCGGTCTCCGTCGTCACGTGCAGGCACGCTGCGATGCGGAGCCCATCGAGTGGAAGGTCCTTCTCGAACCGCTCCCTGATGCGCTGCAGCACAGGCATCTGGCGATCGGCCCACTGGATATTGAGCTCACCTTGTTGCGCGAGCCCTGGGTCCTTGATGTCGCCTTCAGCTGCCATAAAAGCCTCGCTTATCTAGCGGCCAGCTCGCTCTTGAGTTTCTGAATCACCTGAACCGGCCCGGGGTCGACACCGTAAGCCAATCCGACATAGATCGCGGCCAGCTGGGTCACCAGGATCAACGACAGCAGCCGCGCCAACGGTGACGTGCCCTCAGATTGAATCTCGATGATCTCGGAGAACGAGTCTCCGATCAGGTCACCCGTTATGTCGAAGCGAAGCTTGACGCGTTCGTGCTCCTGCGAGTCGCGCAACAGGACGAGCACGAAGTTCTTGCGCGTCAATTCATCGAGCCGGTCCCAGCCGACGATCTCGTTGTGATTGAGCTCCGGGAACTCATTGGCGAAGGCCGGCGCCTTGCCGTACTCGTTGAGATCGCATTTGAAACGGTAGGCGGCAACCGATCCGAGACCCGCTCCACCATAGATAACCGGGATGCGCTCGTGAAGCCGGGCGGCGAGATCCTTGGCGGGATTTTCGGGCCGTGCGCGGCTCCGATGGCAGCGCCCCTGAAGCTCGCTCAGTACGCCGACCGCTTCGGAGACGTCGTCGTCCAGCGGCGGGATCAGCTGCATGGTCTGCAGCACGGCCAGGATCGGCAACGTGAGATAGCCGAGCGATGCGCGCGGCTGGAGTCCCGTGGGAATCGTGACGTGCGCGTGGCCGCGCCGTTCAGCGGCCTCCTGCAGTGGCCCCCCCGATGAGATGCTCACTACTCGCGCTCCCCGCTCGTACGCATCGGCCGTCGCGGCGAGCGTCTCCTCCGTACTTCCCGAGTACGAGCATCCGAATACGAGGGTGTTTCGACCCACCCAATGGGGAAGCGGCCCGTACGTCTTCACCGTACGGAAGTGGGCGGCAAGCCGGGGCTCGACGATCGCCTGCGTCACATCGCCGGACACTCCGGAGCCACCCATCCCCAAGACGACGATCGATTCGATTCCCTCGGGGGCGGGCAAGCCGGTGGCGGCGCGCCCGATGTCCCAGGCGGCCCGGCATTGCTCGGCGAAACCCTCGACCGCGCCAAGGACTCCCTCGGAGTCGAGGCGCTCGAGCGCAGTCACATCATCGATGTCGGTCATGGCTTGATCGCTTCGTCGATGAGCATCACCGGGATGCCTTCGCGTACGGGATAGCGGTACTTACACTCGCCCCGACAGACAATCTCTTGTTCCGTCTCTACGTACTCGACCTCGCCTCTGCAGTTGGGACACACGAGGATGTCAAGCAACCGTTGGTCGATGCTCATCGATCCCTCCATTGATCACATCGAGAACTTCGTCTCGTCTTTGCTTCATCAGATGCTCGGTACGGGCCTCTAGGTTCAATCGCAGTAAGGGTTCCGTGTTCGACGGCCGGCAGTTGAACCACCAGTCCTCATACTCCACCGTTAGCCCGTCGGTACGGTCCTGAGTGCCATCGCCGTAGTGCCCGGCGAGCCTCTCCAACGCCTCCTGTTGATCGTCGACGACCGAATTGATCTCGCCCGATGCGGAATAGCGACGATAGGGATCGAGAAGTTCCGAGAGGGGCTGCTCGGCCTCCGACATCGCCTCGAGGACGATGAGCGCCGCGATGATTCCAGAGTCGGCCCTGAAGTTCTCTCGGAAGTAGTAGTGGCCCGAATGCTCGCCGCCAAAGATCGCGCCCGTCTCCGCCATGACTGCCTTGATAAAGGAGTGGCCGACGCGGGTCCGCACCGGGCGGCCGCCGTTTTCTTCGATGACCTCGCGCACGACCCATGAGCAGATGAGGTTGTGAATGATGGTCTCTCCTGGGTGAGCCTTGAGTAGGCGCTCCGCGACGAGCGCGGTTGTCAGCGAGCCGGAGACAAGGGTCGTCTCGTCGTCCACAAGAAACATCCGATCGGCGTCACCATCGAAAGCGATGCCGACGTCGCACCCTTGACTTGCGACCGCCTTTTGAAGATCAACCAGGTTCTCCGGCTCAATCGGATTCGCGGGATGGTTTGGGAACGTCCCGTCCAGGTCGAAGTAGAGGGGCACGATCTCGAACGGCAGTCCGTCAAATACCAGCGGCACGGTTTTCCCCGCCATGCCGTTGCCCGCATCGATCGCTACTTTCAGCGGCCGTAGCTTGCCGGTGTCTACGAAACCGCGGCAGTGCGCCGCATATTCAGGCAAGAGATCTCTTTCCTGCACCGTGGCCACGGCAGGGCCGTCTGCACCCGTCTCTGCCGCCAGAAGTCTGATGTCGTTCAATCCCGACTCCGCTCCGATTGGCGCGGCGCGCTCACGACAGAGCTTGATTCCGTTGTACTGAGCGGGATTGTGGGAAGCAGTGAACATCGCGCCGGGAAGCCCGAGCCGCCCGGAGGCGAAATACAAGGCGTCCGTGGAGACGAGGCCGAGGTCAACGACCGCGGCACCCGCCTGCGAAGCCCCCTCGGCAAACGCCCGGGCCAGCTGTGGGGAGGAGGCCCGCATGTCCCGGCCGATCACGATCTCCCGGGCGGCGAGGAAAGTGACGAACGCCCGGCCGACCCGGCGCGCGACGTCCTCGTCGAGCTGCTCCGGATACAGGCCGCGGACGTCGTAGGCCTTGAAGATCGCATCGATGTTGGGGGCCACGCGGGGCATCCTAGTTACCCACATTTCAGGGGCAAAAGTATGGGAAAAGGGCATTGACGCGGCGGCCTTTGGCTGGAACCATCAGGGGCCGTGAACACCCTGCTCTTGACCGAAGCTGAGTGGCGGCAGAAGGCCGCCTGCTTGGAGTACCCGGCGGTGATCTTCTTCGGCTTGGACGACAACGAAACCCCTGCCGAGCGCCGGGCCCGTGAGGATCGCGCGAAGTCGATCTGTAGCGGATGCGATGTGCGCCAAGAGTGTCTCGAATACGCGCTCGAGACGAAGGAGCCCTATGGCATCTGGGGTGGACTGACAGAGATCGAGCGAAAGGCTTACGCCCGCGGCCGTTTGAGCTAACCGGGCCCACCTTCCTGCGCTCGACCTTGGGTGGCCACCTGCCCACCCCAAAAAACCGGCGATCTAGCGACGTACGTCTGACGGCGCGCCACCGAATCGCAAAGCTCGTCGCGCGCACCCGGTCGCGGGGCGTCCACGAGGTCGTCGCCTCGCTCGTCACGAGCCTTCGAACGCTGCTCTGGTCGACCATGGAGATCACGTTCTGGTCGCGTTCCGGCGGTTCGCAGGCACCGGTTCGGAACGACGTGACCTGGCGCCCCGCGACCGCGGAGGACGCGTCCGACTATGCCCGTGACATCGGGACCGATTCGCCCACGACATTCACTGCGCGCCTTCGTTCGGGACAGGCGTGTTACTTGGTTGTAGAAGGCCCCCGACTCCTACATGCGACCTGGGCGTCGAGTGAACCCGTCTGGATGGCGGAGACCCGCCGCTTCGTCGCTCCGCCAAGAGACGACGTCTACTTATTCGAGTCCTTCACTCGCTCCGAGGCACGCGGCCGCGGCCTCTTTTCCTTTGCGGTCGAGAGCATCTCGGCGGCATCGCCGGGGCGGAAGGTGTGGATTGCTGCGCTCGACACCAATGTCGCTTCGGTCCGGGCCATCCAGAGGGCCGGTTTCGCACCCGCCTTCCGCGTGCGGGCGCTGCGCAGGTTGGGCTTCCTTCGCCTGGGGCTGCCGGCTGAGGCAACCGCCTTCTTTGGGGGTAGCGCCGAGGGCACCGGGGGGCCATAATCGGTTACAGAGCTACACAGAGGAGGGGTAACCAGAAACCAAGGCTTGCGGGCGTTCGCGATCCGGACCGACGACGGCGCCCTGCGGCCGAGGCCTCGTGTCTCGGCTCTGGGGCTGCTTACCGGCACGACCCCCTCAACTGGCACCTGTTGCCGGACGGCCGGCTTCCAGGTTGTGAGCGCCCGCAGCTTCTCTTCCGATCTTCGGCCGCAGTCCGCGCGTGGCCAGAATCGGCCTAAAGGGTCCACCGCCGCCGTCACACCCGGGCGTTTCGGGGCGAGATAAAGCGATCGCTATTTGATGTGCCGCTGGGTGGCGAGGGTGAGCACCTCGTCGAGGGCGATCGTGTCCCCCTGACGCTCCCACCACTTCGTCTCGCAGTTACGGCACGCAAAGAAGGACACGACGTCATCCTGCAGGCGGATCTCTATCTGAATGCAGTCGTCGGCTCCACACTGGGAGCAGCGCAACCCTTCGTTTTCCGTGCCCACAGCGACTCCATCCCTAGTCCACGACCCTCCAGCATATGGCGGATTAGTCGCGTTTAAGTGATTTGACCGTTTCGCTTCCAGCCTCTGGAAGGATTTTCCCGATATATCGCGAGCGCAAACGGCCGCCCTCTCGGTAGTAGGCGTACCAGTATGGGCCGTGCGGACACCGGCGGCAGCCCGGCTTTCCACAGGTCACGTGCTCGAGTCGATAGGTGACCGCGTCGTCCATGACCTCCGGCGTCACGTCCTGGTCACCGTGGGCGACGAGCAGGCCCCGAACGTAGATCAGCAGCCGCCGAAGATCGTGGCGATCGAGAGTGCGGATCTCGGCAAACAGCCGTTTATCGATCATCTTAGGTACAGGCTACCTAAGATGATCGTCTAAGAGCTGAAGCCGAAGAAGACCTGGCGGCTCTGGGCCGCCGGCTCGAGAGGCGGTTCCGGGCGCCGCGCCGGGGCGCGGGTTATCTGGGGAGCGACGGTCTCCACCTCGCGGCTAGGTGCGGCTGCTACTTCACTGTCGTAGCGCTCGGCGAGAGTCTTAGTACGGCGGTCGTCGAGGGTCCAACCCAGCGGAGGCCGCAGCTTCTCGGCGCACAGAGTGCAGAGAAGGTAGAGGTGCGGCGAGATTTGCCGGCGATCACGATCCTCGATCATGGCCTTCCGGGAGTCGTAGTCGAAGGCGAGAACGGCCGTCCCGGGGCGAGCACAGTTGGGTTTCGAACACAGGCTCACGAAGGGCAGGTTACGCGCCCAGGGCTCTCAGAAGCCGGATATTTCGGAACACTTTGGACACCAACTCTTGAGAAAAAAACGTGATCGCGCTTAAGTCGACTGGGTCCCGTGGCGACTACTCGGGAGAGGGCAAACGTTGAGGGGGCTTCGTTGCAGCGCGATAGCTTGACTCTGTATCTGATCGCACTCCTAGTCGTGCTTTCTTTGCCGCGCAGCGTTTACCACCAGCCCTCTGGAAAACACCGCCACCACCACAAGCGCCGAGCGGCGGTGACCACCGAGAGTCCTAAGAAAGCCTCCAGGATGCTGGCCAAACCAGATGATCGGGTGTTGGCGAAACCTGCGCGCCGTCCACCCGAGAGCCCGCCCGCCTTGGAGGCCCTGGGGCTGGAAACGGCAGAGCCGGTGTCCCCTACCGGCGTCGACCTCTCGGCCTACGAGGGCGTCGCGACCTGGATTGATATCTACAACCCCCGTTTGTGGACCAATCCATCAGCAACCGTCAGGCGACTGGCGCGCAAGGGGGCCGAAGCGGTCTTCGTCCAGACCACGAACTACAGCCAGAGAGGGCTCGTCTGGGATCCCGACGGTGTCGCCGAGTTCATCGATTCAGCTCACGCCGCGGGGTTGAAGGTCGTCGGCTGGTATGTGCCCTCCTTCGCGCGACCCAAGATCGATTTGCGGCGGTCGCTAGCAGCAATCGAGTTCCAGACCCCAAGCGGAGAGAGGTTCGATTCGTTCGCGCTCGATATAGAGGCAACCGTCGTGCGAAGCATTTGGCTGCGAAACCACCGCTTGCTTCGGCTGACTCGGGAGATACGCACGGCGACGGGCCGCGACTATCCACTCGGCGCGATCATCCCCGATGCGGCATCTCGATACTGGCCCGAATTTCCGTATCGGGAACTACACCGTCGCTACGACGTCTTCATCCCGATGGGGTACTGGACCTTCCAGACACGAGGCCCGAAGGCCGCTCACGACCACACCGCCGCGAACATCCGCAGGATCCGTCGCGGCACGAGAGATCCGAAGGTCCCGATCCACCTAATCGGAGGCTTGGCGAACGATGCGGGAAGACGCGAGGTGCGGGCGTTCGTTAGAGCCGCTCGTCGTCATCGGGTCCTTGGTGCGAGCCTGTATGACTTTCCGATCACGGGACGCGGCGACTGGAGCGCACTGGCGCGCGTGCGTCGGCGCTAGCGCTTCGCCTATGGCAATGAACGGTTCTAGGACCGGGCGGGTGGCTGGCCGCGCCGGTTAGCACCCCAGGAAAGGAAGATCGCGGCGCCTCCGCACACCAGCAGCGCGTAGGCCACTACCAAATAGGGCGCGGGATCAAACCCAGTATCGGCGAGTCGGTCTGAAGGAACCTGTGAGGCAGGGTCCACCTGTGCGCCGGTGCCATCTTGCGGCGCGGTGACCGGGCCGCCGGCCCCGCCGGGAACGACAAGGGGGTCGAACGGATCGCGCACCTGCGCCGACGCCACCGGCCCCAAGCTGAGTACCGAGAACAGGGTCAAGAAAAACACCGCACGCTTCATGAGCACAGATTACGCCTCCGAATGATTTATGTGACCGCCAACTAGTATCCGCAACATGCCGATGGCCGAGCTTGGCGAGGTCGACCTCTACTACCACGTACATGGCGAGGGTCCACCGGTCCTCGGCATCATGGGATTCGG
>DATADF010000164.1:0-4908 GCA_036258695.1 Actinomycetota bacterium | reverse complement strand
TTCAGCGCAGTGAGGCCGAGTGCGAGATAGGCGACGACCGCGCCGATCCACCCGACCGACACGGTTAGATGAAGTGAAAGCGATGCCTTGCGAACGGCCGGAGTGAACACTTCGCTGCTAAGTGCTGTGCTCGACCGGAGGGGTGTGGGCGCCTCCTCTCCCGGGAAGGTGCCGGCCCGGTCCGTGTTCGCCGCCCGAAGCCACCATTACGACTACCGCGGCGATCGCAACGACTGCCACTACGAGCGCGACCTTGACCCACAACGGTCGGGGCGGTGGCGTAGGGCTAGCACTCAACATTTTTCAATGCCTCCACGATGACCTCCTCGCGTGCACGGGGGGACTGACGCCGAGCATGAGAGTCGCGGTTACAGCCAGCGCAAGCGCTCGCATCATTGGGTCTCTCCTTTCAACAACTCACGTAGCTCCGTAAGACATCCGGTCACCTCAGTGGCATCGGCTCGCCCGCGCATCGCGCTCGCGCACTGGTCGTAAAGGGCGCTGATCTCGTCGGCACGATCCGACACAAGCGCCGCGATCGCGGGCTCCACTTCTCGATAGGTGGACCGGCTCGAGTCGATCGCCCCGAGCGCGCCCTCATACTCGGCTCGTCGGGTGACCTCTCCCTCCGAGACGGATTCTTGGTATTCGATCTCCGCGACCTCTAGCGAACCGGCCGCCGCGACGAGGTCGGCCCGGAGGTCGGCAGCCACGTCTTCAGGCTCGGGGTCGCGCCCCCCCAGCGCAAACCCAATGCCGAATCCGATGAGGAGGGAAAGCAAGCCGATGCCCAAGGCCAGCGGCCAGCGCGGCTTGGGCGGGCGATAGATCGCCACGTCAGTCGCGCGACAGAAGAGCTATGACCGACGCCTCACCTGCGAGCGAGCATTCAGTGACTGCGGCCTGCAGCGCTTCGTCCGGTCTCGAGATAAGAGTCAGATCGATCAGCCGCGCACCACGAATGACTCGGACGGCAGGCGCAACCTTCAGTGGCCCGAAGTGTCGCGTCAGCGTCGGGACTCGCTCCTCAAGCGCCGCGCCGACCTCGGCCCCCGTGCCCGTCAGCGCATGGCCACGTACTTCCACCACTATGGATCCGGCTCGATCGATCACGACGAATCGTCTCTCGGGCCCGGTCGCGGTTCCGTAAACGGCGTAGAAGGCCGTTCGTCCGATCAGGAACGCGTCCGTCTGCAGCGCACGCTGCGCTACCGCCCACTCTTCGTCCGGATCCACTCGACGGTCGCCGTCACCGGACTCCAGAGCCAACGAGCCGTAAGCCGCCACTCGCAGAGCCCCTCTTTCAGGAACGGTGGTGCTCTCGATCTGAACCGTCGACGGGTCCGCACCGGCGTTGATCGCGGCCTCTTCGGCGGTGCGATGCAATGCCTCTATCGCACCTCCATCTGGTGAGACCAAGGTCTTTTCGATCTCGACACGGATCATCGACAGGGCGTCGCCGACGGACGAGATGACCTCCGCGTCGGGTGGGATCTTCCACTTGAGTCGCAGCGCCGTCGCGGTTTGCGGCACCAGGGCGCCGGCGCCTCCGCCGAGACCGATCACCTCCGGATTGTGGAGGCGATGCTCACGGACAGAATCGTCGATCACCCGCGCCACTTTGGTGGCGGCGATATCCAAAACGCGTCTTGCAAGAGCGTCGGCTTCGATACTCATCCAGCGCCCTGCGATCTCGAAAGCTCGGCGCGCGGCCGCTGCGTCGCCGCGGGCGTAGGCGCCATCGGGGACGAGGCCGAGAGCGTTGGCGGCACAAGTGACGGTCAGCCCGAAGCGCCGACCTTCCGGCGTCTCCACTACGAGGTATTCGTCCGGATCACCGGGACGCGGCGCGATGAGGCGAGGTTCCGCGGCACCGAGATCCTCAACAGTCGCGAACGAGGCGTACGGGAGGCCGGCGATGTGTGCCGAGCGGGGGCCGACGTCGGCGACGCGGACCCGCCCCCATGCGTGACGCACCCGCATGAGACTCCCGCCGGCGACACCCACAACTCGAACGTCGATGCTGCGAACCGAGGTGACGTGGTCGAGCACGCGCACGTAAGACAACACGGGTCGGCCACGCTGGATAGTGCTGACGTTGGTTGACGTGCCTCCGACCTCGACGACCACACCGTCGGCCACCGACAGATGTCTCAGTGCGCCTGCGACCGAAGCGGCAGGACCGCTGAAGGCCGTCAGGATCGGATGCCGCTCCATCGAGGACAGATCCGCGGCCCCGCCGTCACCGCGCATTACGAGAAGTGGCACGCCCGGGGCATCCTCGGCGACCGCCTCGGCCACGAGACGAGCCGTCCGAACCGCGGCGGGAAGGATGCTGGCATTGAGCGCGGCGGTGACGGTCCGCATCTCGAGGCCGTAGAGACCCGTCAACTCGTTCCCGGCACATGCGGGAACGCCGAGCTCCTCCGCAATCTGAAGAGCAAGCCATTCGCCGCGCGCATCCTCGACCCCGAACGCCTCGGAGATGCATAGGGCCTCGGCCCCCTCCTCGATCAATTCGTGAACGACCTTTCTGATCTTGCGATCGTCGAGACCGTTGGTCGCATCGATGAATGAATGCCGCGTGACCAGACGACGACCGGGTGCGAGACGGATCTCGCCGACTGCGGTGCGGACGCGCGCCTTCTTGAGATCCGGGCGGCGTCCAATACCCAGAATCCCAACGATCGCAGTGTCTCCTTCGAGGAGCGCGTTGACGGCTTGAGTTGTGGAGTGACTGACGAGGAGGACCGGGCCCAGGCCCTCGGCCGAAACTTGCTGCACGACCGACGTGAGCGCGTCGATCACGCCCTGGGCCACCCCGTTGACGGCGCCGTGGCTTGTGGACACGATGGAGCGCGCCACCACCTCGCCGGTTGCTGCATCGCACGCGACTGCCTTGGTGAAGGTTCCCCCCACGTCGACGCCGATGCGGACTGCCATCAGGCCGGGGCGTGCTCCCGCTCGGTCTCGCCCGACGCGGTGGCCACGTCTGGCGCCTCCCGAATCACCCGTTCGCGCCGCGGCAGCACGACGAAGGTCCAAAGCGCGCCCAACAGATAGACGAGAGTGAGCGCTGCCTGAGCGAGGATTGTCTCGCGCGTTGGGTACCAACCGGTGAGCTGGGCCACGAAGATAGGCAGGTCGGGCAACGACTCCAGGTGGGTAACCGGGAGGTACGTCGCTTCCTGGAAGCCGCGCACAGCGTTGCCGATGAAGGCGACTGAAAGCACCATCACAAGCGTTACTGCGGTGGTGAGAAACGCGCGCACTGGGATCTTGCGTCCCAGCTTGAACACGGTCCAGCCGATGGCCCCGAGAACTGCTACACCTGCGACGCTTCCGATCACCACGTACGGGATCAACCCTTGCGCGAAGCTGATCAGCGCTTGGAAGAACAGCGTCGTCTCGAAGCCCTCGCGGAACACCGCTGTGAAGCCGACCCCGGCCAGCGCCAACGTCGACCCCGTCGTCGCGGCTGCCCACACCTTGGCCTTCATGAACTCCATCCATCGACGGTGCTCGAGACGCGTAATCAGCCAGAACGACACATAGAACAAGACCGCGACTGCCAGCAACGCAGTGCCGGCTTCCAGCAACTCACGCTGCAGCGGGGCGAGTTGCACGAACAAAGTCGTCGCAACGAACAGCACCACCGTCGCGGCGACGGCTCCCCCAACTCCCTTAAGGACGGCGCCCCGGTATTGCGTGTTGCGGCTGGCCTCGAGGTAGCCCAGAACCGCGGCGACTACCAGTACGGCTTCGAGGCCCTCGCGGAAGATGATGGTGAACGCGTAGACCAGAGCCAGGATCGGTGCCGCGAGCCCCGGCTCTGACAGAGTGCGCTCGACGTCGTCGAGGCCGCGATGGACCTCCGCGGCAACCGCCTCGACGTCGTCCAGGGGTGCCTCGTCTTCGATCAGGTTGCGCAACGCCGCGTAGTCCTCCTCGACGGCAAGCGTGAGACTCTCGTCGCGTACGCGCAGAGGGATCTCGACGTATTCGAAGTGATCCAGATACGAGTTGCGCGCCGCGATATATGCCTCTTCGACCTTGCCGGCCTCGTAGAGCTCGACGCTGTCGTCGACCAAGTCACGGGCGGTATCGAGCTCGTGCACGGCCTCCTCGGCCGTCACGTCACCGCCGGATGTCGTGTGCGACGCCCACGCTGCGGGTGCCGCGCCGAGCAGCGCGACTGACGCGAGCGCGGCGAGGAGGAGCCGAGGGGTCAAGAGTGCTCGGCTTCGAGGACTTCGAGCGCCTGCTGCAAGAGCTCACGGGCGCGGGCGATCATCGACTCGATCTCTTCCTGTGGTGCGCCGGCCTGTATCTCCTCGCGCAGCGCAGCACCCAGCAGCGGTTCGAGCTCTTCGTTCACGTCGGGTGCGAGCTCGATGACCTCGGCCTCGATGATCTCGTAGTTCTCGAGGTAGGCCTCCGCCGACAGCTCCGCGGCTGCTTCCGCGTCTCCCGCGGCGTAGGTCTCTTCGATCTCGGTAAGCAGTTCCTCGATGGTGGCCACTACCTCGGCGGGATCGGACTCCACGACCGGCTCGGCGTCGACCGTCTCCTCCAGCTCGTGACCGATCAACTCCGCGGCCGATTCGACATCGAGCTTGTCGGCCAGCTGCGTGGGAGGTTGGGGCGCGGGCAGCGCGTTCTCTAGGACCTCGAAGGCCTCTTCGATCTCCTCGGCTTCCTCCATCGAAGCCGATTCGACGTCGCCGGAGATTTCCTCGTAGAGACGTCCCGCCTCTTGAACGAACGCGTACCCGTCCTGGTACTCGGCCAGAAGACGCACGCCCTTAGCGCCGACCGCCTCTTCGTACTCGTGAGCCGCCGTCGCCAACAGGGTGGAGATGACCGAGCCCTTGTAGGACGACTCGTCGGATTCATCGCCCACAACCG
>DATADF010000163.1:0-7468 GCA_036258695.1 Actinomycetota bacterium | reverse complement strand
AGTAGTAGGTCTCGCCCCCACGCAGGTTCTCAGTGTCGGTGAATGCGCGCACGTCTCTCTCGACGCTCCCCACTCGAGTAAAGCTTTCGTCGGAATACACGGAGCGATACACGCGATACGCCGTCACTTCGCCACTCGGTGATGGATTCCAGTTCAGCACCACGTGACCGGCGGATCCGATCTTGGCTGTGAGATCACGAGGCGGCTCAGGGACAGTGGCGGCGATGTCGCTCACGAGAAAGTCGGCCTTGAGGATGGAGCCGGGGTTGCCGATCGACTCCAGCGCGAGCTTGCTGTTCTCACCCGAGTACAGATCGGTGGACGGATTCGTCGCGCCGTTGATGCCGCGCACGTTCTGCGCTCCGGGGAATAGATCTCCTCCGTCTCCCCGGGCGACGGATTGCCCCGGCCACCCGAGCTCGTCTCGCCCATCGGCCTGGACCAGCTTCACCGCGCGCCGGGCGTCGTCATTGTTCTCACGCCGCGAGTCGTCGACGTGCCAGATCAGTAGGCCACCCGACGGGAATCCGGCCGCCCACCGCACCGGCTGTCGGTTCTCGACCAAGAAGTATTCCTGCGAGCCGGTGTTGCCGTGCGGTACGAGCTTGTAGACCCCGTCGAACACACCGGTGTGTGCCGCGTCGCTCGAGGGGACGCCGAGATCAACCGAATCGTTGGTCACTAGCTGGGGGTGCACCCAGCCCACCTTCATCTTGGTCCACGCGGAATACGGAACCGGCCGCCACGGCTCGGCTCCATCGAAGCCCCACGCACCCGACGCCATCGGGTCCCAGGTGCCGACGCCACCGGGGCTCGAGCGGTCGGTGTCATAGAGGTCGGGCAGCCCGAGCACGTGTCCGAACTCGTGAACGAACATGCCTATCCCGATCATGCGGTCCGGAGCTCCAGGCGCGGTGTAGCGATCGCTTTGGTACTCCTCGGGTTCGATCACGAACGTCGAGATGCGAGCCCGCTGGCCGTTGGCACATGTGTCATTGGTGACGAAGTCGCCGTTCAATCCCCACTTCAGCGACCACAGCCCCCAGCCAGTCTCCTCCGCTCCCGCTCCCGCGTGCACTACATAGACGACGTCGACGTAGCCGTTGCCATCGGTGTCGCCCCGACAGAAGTCCATCGCCCCGTCATGAGCCCGTACCGCGTCTTCCACCAGCGTCTGAGAGTTGTAGCCATTCGTCTGATAGCCGTGCGAGCTGCCCACGTAGGTGCCATACGTCCCCGGCATGCGCGCCCACTGCGATACCTGGCCGTCGACGTCGAACGTCCCACCGGATTGATCCAGGAAGTAGTCGCGCATTGATCCCGCGCCATGCGGATAGTCCTTCGAGAACAGCATGTCTTGGTAGGCGCTGGGAGAGTGGAGGTCCCGCTCTGCGTGGTGGTCGTCGAAGTCAACCAGCAGCACCGGGATGAACGCTTTGCCCCCGATCGCTCCGCCGGACGTCGTGATGCCGGCCCCGGAGCTGCCGGTCCGACCGTAATTGCGCTGGCGGAAGGGTGGCCGCTGCTCGGGGACCTCCGCGGACCTCGGGAGGTCGCTTGGGTGGTGGATTGTCGGGCTGTGACGCCGGCCGTGCGATTCAATGTGGGGCACGGCCGAGTTGTCCGCGCCGAGCCGGCTTCCGGCCCTCTTGACGGAGTCCGCCACCCGTGTGAGGTCGAGGCCCCCCCCGAGCTCAGCGCGAGCGGGGACCTGGGCCATGATGACCAGGACCAACGCAGCGAGTATCGACCGTGCTCCCATACCAAAAGGGATCGACGGTGCGAATGGACGTCTCCATGACCCGGCGGCATGGTTGCGCCTGCCTCCAAATGGCGGTTCGAGTGTCCGATTTGTGCCGATGTGCTCCCGCCACAAAGGACTAGTGCTGGTCGGGCGTGCAACCTTTCGACGGGTTCCCGTCGTCCAATGTCATGGGATAGGAGTCCGGCTCGTAGCCGGTAAGAGCGCGATAAAGGTGCCGGGCCGGGCCCTAAATGCCCAGGTCAGAGGGCTGATTGAGCGAAGCAAGCGGAATACGGCTCGGCTGGACAGCGTTTATCTCGTTGACGGCTGGCTATAACGCACTTAAAACGCGAGGGGGATTTTTCGATGCTCTGGGAGGAAGAGGCAGGCGCTTCTTTCGTCGACGCCGACCAGCTCGATTGGCAAGAGGAAGCGCTTTGTCGAGACTACGAAGTTGACCTCTTCTTCGGCCCCGACGCGCCCGAGACCGAGCTCGAGAAGCAGAACCGTGAAGCGGAGGCCAAAGCGATCTGCCAGCGCTGTCCGGTTAAGGAGCCGTGCCTCGAGTTCGCCATCGAGACCAACCAGAAGTACGGGATCTGGGGCGGTCTGACCGATAAGGAGCGGGCCTCACTCAAGCGCCGCCGCGCTCGCGCCCGCCGCTCCGCCTAACCTAGGCACGACCTCTCCCAGGCGGCACTTCGGCTGCTGTTCTTGGTATATCCAACAGATGGAACCGCCTCCGAGCGCTTACCCACCCGTCCCGGAACCACCACCTTCGTTCCTGGACAAAGACGACTTCGCCATCCTGTGTGAGATCGAGCCGCCGCGTAGGCCGGACATCGAGCACGTCCGCGAACAGATCGAGGTGCTGCGCCCCATCACCGACGCGTTCCTGATCCCCGACAACCACCTGGGCCGTGCCACCGTTTCGAGTGTGTCGGTGGCGCACGAGGTCGCCTACTTAGGCGGCCGCTCGATCGCGTGCATCAATGCGCGCGACCGCAACCTGCTCGGGTTCCGGCGGGACCTTCTGACGGCCGCGGCATACGGCGTTGACCACTTCTTGTTCGTGTACGGGGACCCGCCACAGGAGGGCCGGCGCACGGACGACCTAACCGTCCGAGGCATGATCGACGAGGTCCACTCCTATGGGACGGGTCCGCTTTTTGCGGGCTACCCGGATTTTCGCATCGGTACCGTGAGCAAGCCCGGACGCCCCTTGGCCTGGCGGAACCGCGCCGACTTCGTCTTCGTACAGATCAGCTTTTCCCTCGATCGGCTTTTTCGCTGGGCCGAATCGCTCGACTTCTCGGGCCGCCTCTATGCCGGCGTGATCGTGCTGGCGAGCTCCCGGATGGCGAGACGGATCAATGCCAGCCTCCCGGACATCAGGATCCCCGAACAGATCATCGACAAGCTCGACGACGGCCCCGAGGTTGGGGTCGATCTGGCACACGAGCAGATGGAAGCAATCAAAGAGTCCGGCATCTTCCACGGCGTCCATCTCGTACCCGTCGGTCTCTATAAGGAGATAGCGCGCCGCCTCGATACGACGATCTAGGGACAAAAAAAAGGCACCCGAAGGATGCCCATGGTGTCGAGGTAAGCGGGTCTCTAGAGGCCCAACGTCTTGATCAGGGATTCCACTTTCTTCACCAGCACGCGCACCTGGGCGAGGGTCGTCTTCGATGCGGCCGACGCTCGGCCCCCGAGATCCTTGCCCGGATCGGACGAACCGCCATCGTTACCGTCGCCGCCTAGTGAGCCACCAGCGCCGCGACCCAGCGCGAGCACCGGATCCAACAATCCGTCATCACTGGAGGGCTCCGACGCCGCAGGCTCTTCGGAAGCAGGCTGGGTTACCGCCGGGCCGTCGACGCGCACCCAGTTGAGCTCCGGTACGCGCTTCCACTCGAGCTGGTCCGCGTACAACGTCCGCTCCTCGGGGGCCACCGGCGCCGCCGGTGTCGAAGGCAGCGCGGTCAGCGCAGCGACCACGAACACGGCACCTGCGGCGACGCGCTCAGACAAGAGCGGGCTTACGTTCGAAGCGACGCTCGCAAAACTGCCCGCATCGGTGCCATCGCGGCGGTTCTCGAACAACGATCGTACGAAGAACACCGGAGCGAGTGCGAAGTTCTCCGCCTTCTCCCACGCCCGCTTGAACGAGGCGCGCGCTCGGTGCAGCAAAGCTTTGACTTGCTCGGGTGACATCGACAGCTGTGCGGCCATCTCCCGGTGCGATAGATCCGCCACCGCGCGCATCTGCAGCGCCCTGGCGTGCAGCGGTTGGATTCCTGCGATCGTTTCGTCGACGCGCCCATCGCCACCGGCAAGTGCTTCCTCCGGCCCGTCCTGGGTCCCCAGTACTTCCTCGGGGGGGAGGGCAACGGAGTGCACGCTGCGCGTCCGCACCCTGATTTGGTCGAGGCAGACGTTCGAAGCAATCCGCGTCAGCCAGGCCCCCAATTGGTATTGGCCATTGAAACGTGGCAGTGCCTGGTATGCCTTTAGGAATGTCTCCTGAGTGGCCTCTTCAGCTTCGGGTGCACGGCCGAGCATGCGCGAGCAAATGGCCATAACCTTCGGGCTGTAGCGGGCATACATCTCGTCGTAGGCCGCGCGCTCTCCCGCTTGATAGAGCTTGACAAGCTCTTTGTCGCTCAGATCCTTGAGCGCTCTGCCCATGTGTTTATTGTCGCCTTTCCGCAACGCAATTCCTACTGCTAATAACGATGTGGTGCTAAGAAAGTCGTCCTCCGTGACCTGCGACTTGAGGCTCCGAAGTAGTCATTTTGGACCCTTTTGGCTTCGAGACCGGGGCGATTTGGACAATTCGGCCGTGGGCGCTCTTCGGCTCCGCGCTGGGAGTCACTTTGGTGACTCAGGTCGATGGTTGGGAGGATGTCCGGACGAAGGCGTAAGGGGGGAGTCCTAGGGGATGATTGGCCCGGTGCCCAAGCTCGTTGAGTTCGAGATCAAGACCGGCGGACGGCTGGATGCCCTCGACATCACCGACGATGTTGCAGCGTCGGTAGAGGCTCTCGGAGTCTCGGAGGGAAGCGTCCTCGTCTTCTCGCCGCACACCACCTGCTGCATTTTGCTGGCCTCCCCCGGGCGCGAAACCGTCCGAAGCTTGCAAGAGGCTATGGACAGCGTTGCTCCCGCGGACCAGTACTACGAGCACGACGATCTCAGCATCCGTACCGAGAACCTCGAAGAGAGCGAGCGACCAAACGCGCCGGCTCACATCGCACACATGCTCTTCGGGCGCGCGTCGGAATCCATCCCACTATCCGAAGGACGGCTTGCGCTTGGAGAGGACCAGCGCGTCTTGTTCGTGGAGCTCGATGATTCGCGCAAGCGCCGCTACGTCGTACAGGTGATCGGCGAGTGACCTCTTTCTCATGACCGGTTTGGTCGCGGGACCGAGCGAGCAGTGGCTCGTCGAAGATCTTCTGCGCGTCGAGGACGTTCTCGCGACGACGGCAGGGGGGTCGAGCCATCCTCTAACTGCCGAGGCGAGCACGCACTTGATCAAAGCCGGGGGGAAGAGGTTGCGTCCCGCCCTCGTCTTGACGACCTCTCGCGCCGGAAGGGCGGGAGAGCGAGCGACCGATTTGGCGGCGGCCGCCTTGGAGCTCGTGCATCTTGCGACGCTCTATCACGACGACGTTATCGACGAGACCGAGACGCGACGCGGTGTACCTACGGTGCACGCGAAATGGGGCCTACAGGTGGCCGTCCTGGCCGGCGACTACCTCTTCGCATGCGGTTGCGGATTGGGGGCCGAGGCCGGTGGCGAGGTGCCGGGAATCCTCTCTAATGCGATCGCGAATGTATGTGAGGGGCAGATTGTCGAATCGGAGGCACTCGAGAACGCCCAGCGCGCTCCGAGTGAATACATCGCGACGATCAAGTTGAAAACTGCTTCGCTCTTCGCCGCGGCGTGCGAACTGGGTTCCTCGACCTCGGGCGTCGAGGGGGCCACGCGCGCGGCGCTTGCCGACTACGGGCTCAACCTCGGCATCGCATTTCAGCTCGTCGACGATCTCCTCGACCTTGTCGGTGATCCGGAGCTCACGGGCAAGGAGCTGGGCACCGACTTACGCGAGGGAGTGTTCACGCTGCCGGTCCTGCTCGCGGCGCAGCGTGACGAGAGGCTGGCCCACGATCTGGATGCGGGTCTGCGCGATCTAGAGGTCGTGCTGAAGAGCCTGCATGCTACGGGCGCCGTCTCCGACACGCTCGCCGAGGCACGCGGCTACGGCAAGGCGGCATCGTCGGCTCTATCCGGCCTTCCCGAGTCGGAGTGGCGGTCGGTCCTCGACAAAACGGTCGAAGGAGTCCTCGCCCAAGTCCCCTAACGGCCCTTGGAGAAGGAACTGTGGCCGCGACGCGAGCGGTCATTGATCTGACGAACGAGTTCCTCTCGCGCTTCTCTGACGGCCTGGCCGAGCGCCGTGTGCTCAGCCTTCGCTACGAGGTGATTACGTCCATAGTCGAGCTCCACGGTCACATGGAAACCGGGAGAGCCGTCTCGTCCGTTGATGCGGACCTCGGCCGATACCTCTTCGGTGAAGTCGGCAAGGCGCCTATCGATCTTCTCGAGATCCTTCTCGATCCCTTGGATTTCGCTTGCCTTGAGGTCCTTACCCGGAGCAGAGACACGAATCCGCATCAGGCCCCCTATCGTCGAGCCGATCGAGATGACTCCATGCTAGTTCCCGTTCGATCAACCCACCAACCCCATCTTCCAGAAGCCGTTAGTCGTCTAACCAATCGAGCAGGCTCTGTGGAAGGGGACGGCGCGCGAAGCGCCGGATGACGAAGCGGCGTCCCGCGGCGCCCATAGCGCGGGCTTGCTCGGGATCGCTAAGGAGCCGATGAACCGCCTCGTAGAGCTGATCTGAATCTGCGGCATCGACGACGAATCCAGTCTTGCCGTCGATGACGGCTTCTGAAGTACCCCCCGACTTCCCGGTAACGCATGGCGTCCCGCACGCCGCGGCTTCGAGCAGAACCACGCCGAGGCCCTCGACATCGAGGCCGCGCCATCGGTCGACGACGGCTAGCACGAAGACATCGGCCAGCGCGTAAAGCGCCGGTGCATCGTCATGGGGAACACGCCCGGTGAAGATCGCACGAGCTCGGACCCGGTCGGCGAGCTGTCTCAGCTTCCGCTCCTCGGGGCCTGTCCCCGCGACCACCAGAACGACATCGAACTCCGAGCTGAGCCGCGGTAGCAGCGCGATCACTCGGTCGACCCCCTTGCGCGGCACAAGCCGGCCGAAACAGAGAAGGACTTTTGTCTCCGGGCCGATGCCGAGGCGTGCCCTGAGGTTGGACTTCACCTTCGGAGTAAAAGTCTGGGTGTCGACGCGCGGGGAAAGAACGTCGACTCGGGGCAAAAGGCCTTCGGCCGCTTCGAGGGGAGCCAGAGAACGCCCGTTCCCATGAGTCATTCGCACCACGTGGTTGCGCGTGAACTCGCTAACCGTCAGGAGCAGATCGGCTTTACGCAGCGCGGCGGCTAGACGCCCACGCAGTATCGGAACGGCCCCCGGCACTAAGAGCTCGGCGCCGTGAACCATCACGGCATAACGCAGGCCCCGTTCCTTGAGGCGGGGGCCGAGCAGCGAGAGGGGCCACGGGGTTCCGAACAACACCTTGTCGGTTTCGAACTGTCGGCAGACATCGATCGTGGCCCGCAGGGCTCGC
>DATADF010000162.1:0-4968 GCA_036258695.1 Actinomycetota bacterium | reverse complement strand
GCTGCGCCGCACGGATCCCTGGAATACCTGCTGGGCCGCCTGCTCTGCCCGGAGGCAGGCCGCATGGCCCATCGGGTTTCGACTGGCTGTCCTAATGAGAACTGCCGCTCCCCGTGGAACAAGCGTGAAGCGAAACTCCGGCATTTGAAAACCTTTGACGAGACAGGCGATCTTGTGCACACGCTTCATGATCGCCTCTCGCCGAACAAACCTTACAGACCTGCGCAGTCCGTGCTCTGCCGGGACCGAAGCTCGCCAAGAGGGGCCCGCTATTTCGACAAGACAAGTCCTGCGTTGCCACTCCTATCCAGGACACTAACCGTCACGTCAGTCCCGTGACGATGTATTTTCAAGGTGAAACTCGAGGAGTTGAGCCGCAGTCCCCGCAGAACGACGTCATCTAGGAAGTCCGGAAGGATAGGGTTGTCAAAACGGACCTCATCTCGCTTGCAGTCCAGATTGAGCCCGAGGCTGGCCCCGAGAAGGGCAAATGGAGCGGCCGCTGCCCAGGCTTGAGGAGAGCAGGCGACCGGGTATGCAGTCGGCCCCCGCCGTCGGCGGCGCAGGAAGCCACAGAACAGTTCGGGGAGACGGCGAAGTTCCTGATAACTGGCGGCGTCGAACAGGCTCTTGAATACACGCGCTGCCTCAGCTTTCAGTCCGTAACGCGAAAAGCCCAGTGTGATCAGGGCATTGTCGTGAGGCCAAATCGACCCATTATGATAGGACATGGGATTGTAGCGCGCCTCGCCGGCGGCAAGCGTTCTGATACCCCATCCGCTAAAACCCGCCTCGGTCAGAAGCGTCGCCGCGACCCGCCTGGCACGATCCGGGTGGGCTATGCCGGCAAACAATGCATGGCCTGCATTCGAGGTGCGTACCCGACAGGGGCGCTTGGCACCATCGAGGGCAAGCGCATACGTGCTGATGTCCTCGCACCAGAACACACGCTCAAAGGAACGACGCAATTCCGTCGCCTGCTTCCGCAACTGTTCGCCCCGGGCAGCCTGTCCGAGCGTCAGGGCGAGATTGGCGGCAGCGCGTTTCGCCGCGAACACGTATGCCTGCACCTCGCAGAGCGCAATCGGGCCCTCGGCACCGGTTCCGTCCGCGTGAAAGATCGAGTCATGACTGTCCTTCCAACCTTGGTTGGCGAGCCCGTGCTCCGTCTCACGGAAGTACTCGACAAAGCCATCACCATCCCGGTCACCATATTCGTCGCACCACTTCAGCGCCGCTTCGATGTTGGGCCAGAGCGTCTCTATAGTCGCGCGGTCTCCGGTGCGGTCGAAGTACAGACCGGCCAACATGATGAAAAGCGGCGTCGCGTCGACGGTGCCATAATAACGCCGGAACGGCACCTCGCCCAGGTTGGCCATCTCGCCGTGTCTGCGCTCGTGCAGAATTTTACCGGGCTGCGCGTCGGCATCAGGGTCGAATTCGGTCGCCTGCGTTGCCGCGAGATGTTTCAGCACTCCTCGTGCGATGGCGGGGTCCATCCAGAGCAGCATCATCGCGGTGATGATGCCATCGCGTCCGAAGACAGTGCTGTACCATGGCACGCCAGCGTAGGGATAACTGCCGTGTTCGGTCGGGGTGATCAACATGTAGAGGTCGGACGCCGATCGGCACGCCAGCTCGTTGAACAGGTGATTGGAGCTCGTGACGGTTGCAATCCCCGCGCTCGTGGACCTCAGCAAGCGGCGTGTGTCACGAAGGGCTATGACGAAATCCGGAAGCAGGCGCCCCGTGTGTTCACTCTCTTCGGTCGAGATGATGACAAGCAGGGACCGTCGTTCGTCCGGATCCAGTGAGATCTCGTAGGCGGCTCCGTGCGTCGCGATTCGCGTGGGTGCGGGCTCAAACTGCAGGCGTGTGCACCGGGTGATGCCGTCAAGGCCGTCATAACGAAACACGATGGTAGCAGGTCCAAGTACTTCAACCGAGCGGCGGCCTTGAGTCTCTCGCCGCATGCCTCGAACCTCGAACAGATCACGAAAATCGGCATCGAAACGTAGGTCAATGCGGAACCGCCGCGCACGCACGTCGTAATTGCGGAGCCCGATGCGTTCGTAACTGGCGCCTGCCCAAAGAAACTTGGTCCTATTGATGGCGATGATGTCCCGCGGGATCCCGTTCTCCTTATCGATCCGTATGTCGGGGTTTGATAAATCGACGCTGAGTGCCGCGTTATCGTCCTGAATGACCGAACTGAGCAGCAACGGGCTTTTGCCCTCGAACTGTAAAGCGAACGAAGAGAGGTAGCGGGTGTCCCTATAGAATAGCCCTTCCGGGCTTTCCGGCACGGCGCCGAGATCCCCGTTGGCATCGAGGACCATGAACGCATCACCAGCCTTGAGCGTGCGCAGGGACCGTCCCACCAGCGAGGTATGTGCCTCGATGTAGTGCTCGGACAGCGGCTCCGTCGCGGTCTGGTCAAAGGCCAGGACAGGTTCGGCAACGCGATTGGTCATGGCTCAACCCCTTAGCCGGATGCTGGCTGCACGTCACGGCAGATTTGCCGCGTCTTCAGAACGGGTTGGATTACCGACCGGTGGCGATAAGACGTGGCCCTTTTGGTTTTTGCACCGAAAGGAGCTCTTTGTAGGCGGCGAGGTAATCGGCGGCCATCCGCTTGGCCGTGAACCGCGCCTCGAAGCATTGCCGCACCGCCTTTCGGCTGAAGGCGCCGGGCGTCGAGACTGCCCTGACCGCGTCGTCGATGGACTCGACGATCGCTCCGGACACGCCATCGGAAACCACTTCCGGAACCGAACCGTTGCGCCAGGCAATGACGGGCGTGCCGACGGCCATCGCTTCGATCATCACCAGCCCGAATGGTTCAGGCCAGTCGATCGGAAACAGGAGCGCTCGGGCGTTCCCCAGAAACGCTCGCTTATCGCCGCCGCCAACCTCGCCCACGAATTCGATCAAGGGGTCATCCAGCAGTGGGGCGACTTTCGTTCTGAAGTATTGCTCGTCCACCGGATCAACTTTTGCCGCGATGCGGAGAGGCATTCCGGCTTTCTTGGCGATCTCAATCGCGCGATCAGGTCGCTTTTCAGGCGAGATGCGGCCCAGGAAGGCGAGATAGTCGCCGCCGCTTTCGTAGAATTGGTAGGCGTCCGGGTCCAATCCATGGTGCACAGTTGCGAGCCAGTTCATGTGCGCAGGCAGAGGAGCGCGTTGTGCGTTCGAGATCGACACCAGTGGCATGGATGGGAACGCTTCGTAAATCGGCCGGAAGTCCGGGAGGTCAAGGCGCCCGTGCAACGTCACCAGGCACTTGTGCGACAAATCTCGGAACAGCGGGAACGGCAGAACGTCGATGTGCAAATGTATAATATCGAACTCGTCGGCGCGCCGTCGGACCTGATCGAGCATCACAAGGTGACTTGCCGTGAAATCGCTGATTCCAAGCAGGCGCAAACCTTGAGGGGCACATGCCACCAATTTGGCCGACGTGCGCGAGTCGCCTGATGCAAATAATGTTACGTCGTGCCCTTGAGCAACGAGCTCTTCCGTGAGCCATGACACGACGCGTTCGGTTCCCCCATATAGCTTCGGCGGTACAGCCTCGGCCAACGGAGCCACTTGCGCGATACGCATGGGAGCGGCCCTCCGCGGTAATACGGCAGGTGAACGCTTCACTAACATCGTTAACCCAAGATAATCTGGAGAGTTCCAACTCCAGGGTACGTCCGGCTTGCTGCGCCCGAGCTGCAATGCATCAGCGGAGTTCACGCGGGAGCGCAGGGATCTTTTCGAGATGCGCAGCATGCTATCTGCATTTGAGCGCGGACGCATTGGAGGTGCTGGATGGCTTCTGCTAGCTATGCGCTGCCAAGATACGTGCTCCTATTCGCACTCCTCTATGGTGCGTTTGGCGTCCATTCGCCGTTCTTTCCTTCATTCCTCAACGCCCGCGGACTGGAACCGGAGGCGATTGGCGTCGTATTGGCGTTGGGCACGGCCGTCCGCCTTATCGTCGCGCCTGTCGCCGGACGCATTTCCGACGCACTCGATGCGACCCGTGCCGTTCTGGCCGTGAGCCTAGGAGGGGCATCGCTCGCAGCGATCGTCTTTTTGGGTGCTTGGGGCTTCTGGCCGCTGTTGCTGATCAGCCTGGTATCCGCCGTAGCGCTCGCACCCGTGGCACCGCTCGCCGATGCATTGGCGCTCAGGGCGTCCGAGCGGCGCGGACCAGAGAGGCGACGCGCATTTGACTACAGTTGGGTTCGAGGCGCCGGCTCAGCCGCTTTCATCGCCGGATCCCTGCTATCCGGACAGCTGATAAACGGATTCGGCCTGTCGATCGTCGTCGTTCTCAACGCAGGCCTGCTGGCGCTCGCCGCGCTCTCCGTCTTCGTGACCCCTCCGCCGGGCCGCGACGAAAACGTCCCGTCGCCGATCAAGACGTCAGAAGGTGCAGCGCACGGCTTTCGGCGATTGCTCGCCATCCCGCTTTACCGCCGTGTCATATTGGTCGCGGCGCTCGTTTTCGGCAGCCATGCGATGCATGACAGCTTTGCCGTCATTCGATGGCGCGATGCGGGCATCGGGCCGGAACCGATCAGCCTCCTGTGGTCTGAATCGGTCGCGGCCGAGGTCATCGTGTTCTTCCTGATCGGCCCCAGATTGCTCGAGCGCATGGGCCCAGCCCGGACCGCTGCCATGTGTGCCGGAGCAGGGCTGATTCGCTGGATCGTTGAGGCGCAGACCACGTGGGTGCCGGCGCTTATGCTCGTGCAGCCCCTGCATGGGCTTACATTCGCTCTCCTGCACCTCGCCTGCATGCGGATCTTGAGCCGCATCGTACCGAGCGGCCTTGCTGCAACCGCGCTCACTGTTTACGGCACGCTCGGGGCAGGACTTTCATCCGTGTTGCTGACGCTGGCGTCGGGGCCTCTCTTCAAGTACCTCGGACCGGGAGGATTTTGGGTGATGGCGGCACTTTGCGCGATCGCC
>DATADF010000161.1:0-5002 GCA_036258695.1 Actinomycetota bacterium | reverse complement strand
GTTGGTTTGCACAAACACGGCGTGGTCAGGGTCAATCATTGAGTACGGCGCGCTGGGGCACTCTCCGAGATGCACGATTGCCTCGGGTTGAAATCGCTGCACGATGTCGTACACAAATTCGCGGTTGCGAAGATCGCCTTCGAAGAAAGCCAGATCGTTCCCGAAGTGCTCCTTAAAGGCGCCCAAGCGCTCGGGCATGTCCGCGATTGGAATGGCGCTGATTGAGCCGACTTCCTCGACCCAGGCTCTACGAAAGAAGAGGTCGATGCCACCGACATCGTGACCTCGGCTCGCGAGATGTAACGCCAGTGGCCAACCGAGATAGCCGTCGACTCCGGCAATCAACACGCGCACGACGGCGACTCCCTTTAGAGATCCAGCAAGGGACAGGTTCTACTGCTGAAAGAGCGAAGAAGAGTAATACAGCGGCGTTTAGTCGGCCCCCGCGAGATCGCTTGGTTCGCCGGCCGCGGCGAAGCGCAGGACCTCGAACAATGAAGGGATCCGGCTACCGCCGACGGGTGCAAACGACGAGTTCGTTCCTCCGCCACCGGAGGCAGACGAATCATGCTCTCCCCAACAAGGCCTACTGGATTCATCGAGATCGCGCCCGGACTCATCACGATCTGGCCACCACCAGAACTGAGAACCGGGAAGGTCCGCGTTGTCGATTCGGAGATCGAAATGGTTGTGCGACAGTGACGCGTAGCAGCCGATCCCGTGGATCTGGCTGGCCTTCGCAAGATCCCGGTGGAGCCGGTTGTCGGTCTCGGCCATGCGGTTGTCTGCGGCGGTTCCGTACATGTGCTGGCTCGAGCGCGCGCCGCCGATGCAGTCGTTGTAGGCAACGGACCTAAATCCGGAATTGATACCGATCGTCTTGCCCCCGCCCTTGGCTCTAACGGCCTCGAGTCGCCACATCAAGCGCTTGACGTTTCGCTTCACGGTCCACTTCGACACCATGCCCCCGTTAAAGGTGCCGGAGTAGGCGTTCGCCTGCGCGGAGCATTGGGAGTTCTCATGCTGTGCGAATTCTTTGAAGTCGAAATGGATCGTCGAGCCGTCTGGGTCCTCGAAGGTGTTCAAGAAGTCGAGCGTTTCCTGCCCCGCGATTCCATCGGCAGTTAGACCGAAGAAAGACTGCAGAGCCTTGACGGCGTTAGCCGTTCGCAGGCTGTACACACCGTCTATTGGGAACTTCTTCTGCACCGAGCGCGGAAACCACCCCGCAACTCGGACCTGCAGCGCCTTCACGTCTTTCCCGGTGTCGCCTTGCTGCAGAGGGCGTGTCCAGTCGTAAGCGTGCGCGGGCGGGCAGACGGCGAGGAGTGCCCCCACCGCCACAGTTAGAAGAGGGATGCGCCACGAGGGCGCTGAGTGCCTCATGTGATTTCTGTCGTCTCTGGTCATGTTCCGCTTAAATCACAATTCATCAAATGGCTCGAACCGGACGGTTCAGGTTAGGGCGACGGGGTGAAGACCGCCTAGTGCCACAGGCGAGTTACACAGGTGCTATTACCCCCCCATATGGGTGAGCCCTTGTTGTAAGTGTCACGGTCGTAGCACAACAGGATGGAAGCTAGCTCGATGCAGCGGCACACAAACCGTTGGTTGCTTTGCGCGTTGCTCGGCGTCGTGCTCGTTACGACGAGCTGCAGTGAACCGAGCGGCGTCGGAGCCGCCGAACAGACGACATCGGCGAGCTCGTCGCCGTCCAGCACGGCTTCTGTCTCGTCGAGCCCGTCGCCAACTCCTTCGCCCATTCCAACCCCGACGCCGGATCTCGCGTTCGCTGTGATCGGGGACTTCGGGGCCGCGAACGACGCCCAGCGATCGGTCGCCGATCGGATGTGCCGCTACCGGAAGAGACATCCCTTCGATCACGTCGTAACGACCGGCGACAACATCTATCCCGACGGCGACCCCGCGCGGTTTGAAGCCGCGTTCTTCGAGCCGTACGACTGCCTGTTGGCTCGGGGAGTTGAGTGGCACGCAGCGCTCGGCAACCACGACATCATCTTCGACGACGGCCGATCGGAGTTGTCGGAGCCTGCATTCGGGATGCCGCGTCGCAATTACGTCTATCGCTTACTCGGTTTGCGGCTGGTTGTCGTCAACTCGAACGCTTTGGACTACGAGTGGCTGGCCGACGCAACTCGGGCACGCGTCGAAGATCGCTGGACGATCGTCGCGTTTCATCATCCGGTGTTCTCCGCAGGCCTTCATGGGTCGACGCCCGGATTCCGTCCTTCTCTCCCGCGCCTCTTTCAGCGCCGCGGAGTCGACCTCGTGCTAAATGGTCACGACCATCTATATCTGGCGACGAAGAAACTGCGGGGGATTCGCTACGTCGTCACCGGAGGTGGGGGCGCGACTCTCTATCCTTGCAATCCGCGCTGGTTCGTTGCGTTTTGCATCCCGAGACACCACTTCCTATATGTCAGCCTGTTTGCCGATCGCATCGAAGTGAAGGCCATTCCGCTGACCGGTCCACCGTTCCACGCCTTCTCAACGCGGGGTCTCTGAGGGCTCGCGTCGAGCGGGACGCTCCTTTGGCAACGCAACGACGTCCGGGCCATCGCCCGTCTGGCCACGCGCCTTCAGCGCAGTGGCGACGAGCCAGGCAAGGAGTGCGCCACCGAGAGCTAAACCAACCCCAAGAAGAACCTGGATCCACACCGGAGGCGAGATCGCAATCGCAACCAAGAGAACGAGGATCAAAAGGCCGGTCAAGGCGACGGACGCGACGAGACAGCCGAGGGTCCAGCGCGCCTCGGCCCCCAATGTGTCCCGCGACTGATCAGTTCTCACTTAGCCCTCGCATGTGTGGACGGCTTTCTCGCAACTCTCGCATCTCGTTGGGCACCTGGCGCTCAATATCATGCCTGCATGACGGCGGAAAAGTTGCGCGTCTGTCTGATCGATGATCATGATCTGCTCCGACGCGGCATCAAGACGATGCTCGAGACCGAACCCGACATCGTGGTGGTGGGGGAGGCCTCGGATGGCCGCGAAGCGGCGGAGCTTGTCGAACAAACCACTCCGGACGTCGTCTTGCTGGACGTCGTGATGCCCCACAAAGACGGGATCGAGGCCACCCGGGAGATCAAGGAGGCATGGCCCACCGTCGGGATCATCGTGCTGTCGGGTCACGATGAACGACAGTTCGTTCTAGACGCGCTGAAGGCGGGGGCGTCGGGCTATCTCCTGAAGACCGCAGATCTCGACGAGCTTGTGGACGCCATCCGCAAGGTGGCCTATGGGGGCAGGCTCGACAGCGACCACGCCTCCGATGTGCTCGCCGAATTCGACCGCTTCGCAGCCGTCGGGTCTGTCGGGTTCCAGCCACTGACGGCACTGGAGAAAGAGATCCTCACGCTTATCGCCGAGGGATTGCCGAGCAAAAGCATCGCCCGCCGTCTCGCCATCGCGGAGCGAACGGTGACGACTCACATCGCGAACATCTATTCGAAACTCCACGTCAACAACCGCGTGTCCGCCATCCAAGAGGCAATGCGCCGCCGATTGATCGGGCCGAAGTCATGAGCGCTATGAGCAAGAAGCTATGAGCGAAAACGCGTTTCGTGCCCTTCCCTCGGTAGAGAAGATCGCAGCCGCATTGCGGTCGCATGTCCCCCCATCGGTAGCTACCGCGGTGGCCCGTGGCGCGATCGACGACGCGCGGTCGGCTATCGGCCGGGGCGAGAGCCCGCCCTCGCATGAGGAAGTTCTAGCGCGGGCCCGCGAGTTGCTCGAGAGCGAGGCGTTGACGTCCCTGCAGCCCGTTATCAACGCAACCGGCGTTCTCATTCACACGAACCTCGGCCGCGTCCCATTGGGATCGCGGCAGCTCGACGAAGTGCGGCGGATCGTTTCGGGGTATTCGAATCTCGAATACGAGCTCGAGGCCGGGTCGCGTGGCAGCCGGTACGGGCACGCGCGCTCTCGACTCGCACGGCTGACGGGGGCCGAGGACGCGCTCGTGGTCAATAACAACGCAGCGGCCGTGCTGCTGGTCCTGTCCGCGCTGGCCGCGGGCAAAGAGGTGATCATCAGCCGCGGCGAGCTGATCGAGATCGGCGGCGAATTCAGGATTCCGGAGATACTCGCCGAGTCGGGGGCCCGCCTGGTCGAGGTCGGTACGACGAACCGTACCCATCTGGCCGACTACGAGCGCGCGATCCATCCCGAAACCGGGCTGATCCTCAAGGTTCATCCCTCCAACTATCGAGTCGTGGGATTTACCGCTTCGGTCGAGGCGCAGGCGCTCGCAAAGCTGGCCCGCGGGCGGGGGGTTTGCTTCGTGCACGACATCGGTTCGGGCCTTCTGGCCGCTCCCGAAGACGTCGACTGGATCCAAGGCGAGCCCTCGGTGGAGCGAGCGCTTGCCGAGGGAGCCGACCTGGTCACTTTCTCGGGGGACAAGCTACTCGGGGGTCCCCAGGCGGGGTTGATCGCGGGACGCCGCGAGCTGATCGCTCAGGTGAGTCGCCACCCACTCCTACGGGCGCTGCGCGTGGACAAGATGACGTTGGCGGCGCTCGAGGCCACTCTCGACCTGTATCTCTCCAACGACCTGACGGCAATTCCTGTGTGGGCTCTGGCCACTGCGACGTCCGAGGAACTCGAGGGGCGTGCTAAGGACCTCGCTCGCCACCTCTCCGAACAACGGACTGAAGTTAAGGCGGAGGCCATTCCGGTGCGGTCTGTGGCGGGAGGGGGCTCGCTGCCGGAGACCGATCTGTCGTCCTGGGGCGTAGCGCTGTCACATGCGACGAAGAATGCCGGCGAGCTGGCGCGCGCGCTTCGCACCGCCCCTCAGCCCGTCGTAGCGCGTGTCGAGGACGATCGCGTTGTTATCGACCTGCGAACGGTCTTCCCTGATCAGGACCCCGCCCTTCTCGAGTCCCTCCTCCACGCTCTCCGCTAAGAGGACCGGCCGGTCATCACTCAGAAACCACAGCGACACTTGGGACGGCTGTGAGATAGGTCACGACGGCGC
>DATADF010000160.1:0-4897 GCA_036258695.1 Actinomycetota bacterium | reverse complement strand
GCTCCAATTCGCAACAATCCTGTTAGACAGCGAGGAAGAGCGGAGGGCGGTAGTCGAGAGAGTCCGCGCCGCCAGTCACGACGCTCACGTCGACGGCGACGACGTGGTGATCCAGGACCCGTCGGGAATCAGTCTGCGGCTCGACCTGGCTTCGCGCTAGAGCTGGGGCACTGCCTCTATAGGCCCCGTTTCCAGCTCGGTCCCGACAGGAATTTCCGGCCGAGCGCGTCCGACGAGCTCACCGGTCGCGGTGGCCTTCAAAATCAAAGGCGCCGGGGTCTTGTCTAGATCGTCGACCGAGGCCGGGAGGGGCACGAGCAACTCGGCGACGCCGCCCTCCCAACCCCGTGGCTTGATGCCGAAGCTTGCCAGCAAATGAAGTATCGGGGCGTTCTCGCCTAGGGCCCACACGCGAAAGTCGGTTATCCCCTGCTCGATCGCGGACTTGGCGAGCAACCACATCAGCGTCGAGCCCAATCCCTGACCATGAAATTGATCGACCACCGTCACGGCGGCTTCGGCCACCGTTGGTTGATCGACAATGCGAATCCAGCGAGCCACTCCCAGCCCAGGGATATCCACGTCATCGCGCGCGATAGCGATCCACGCCACATGATTGTGTCCGTCCACTTCGGTCAGATATCTCAACTGTTCGGCCGTGAAGTGATCGATCTCGCGGAAGAACCGCCGGTAGCGGGACTCTGGCGAAAGCGCCTTCAGCCCTTCCTGAAGTCGCCATTTGTCCCCGGGCTCAATCGGCCGGATGAGAGCAGCCTGACCATCCCTCAGCGTCGTCTCCAATCGCATACGCCGACGATAGCTGCGGATCGGCTCCTCTCCTTTGTTGAGGGCCGAGGTTTTCTAGTGACTTTCTAGGGAGCGCCGACTACCCTCTTGGCAACCTCGCGTTAAGGAGACATCGAATGAAGAAGCTCTTGCTTGCTCTGCTCGCGGCCACCCTGGTACTCGGTCTCACCGCGGCCCCATCGATCGCCGGCAAGAAGAAGAAGCCCAAGACGTTCACATTGGAAGAGACCGGGACGATCACGGCCATGAATCCCGTCGGGATGCTTTTCTTCGGGGTGACCGAAGGCGAATTCGTGCAGACCGGATGCGCGGGGATTCCAACGACACAAGGACTCGATGGGTGGGTGATCCAGGTCCCGGCCGAACTCATGTCTCAGGGAGGACCTGTGAGCTTGAAAGGCACGGGGTCGGCTGTTCCGCATGATCTCGCGCTGTATTTCTACGACAGCTCGTGCACTCTGATGGATCCCCAGCTGAACGCCGGCGCCGACGAAGCCGGGCTCCTGCCGGCGGGCGCGGCCTGGATCGTGATCGATTCCCTCGTCGGTGCCAACACGACCTTCACCCTCACCGCCACGACCCAGATCTAGCCATAGAGAGCCGGGTCGCCGGCCAAAGTCAGGCTGCTGTAGTCACCTTCGATAGCACGCGCACAGGTGCCAAGATGTCGAGCGCGGTCTCGACCTTGCTCTCATCGCCCACGACGCGGCTCCGTCCCTGGGCGAGTGCGTCCTCCGGCGAGATCGTTCCGAATCCAACTTCCATGAAGGTCGCGAAGTCCGTCTCGATCAAGAGATCCGCCGTCCCCGGAGCATGTCCCGCGCGGATCGTTACCTCGCCGTCGTCCACCTTGACCCAGAATGGAAGGCCGTCGATCACGAATTCATACGTCTCCCGCACTCCGCGCGCGGCCTCCCGATCGGCCATCTCCTCCATGACGGGAAGTAGCCACTCGAGATTGAAGGCCTCGTCCCCCTCGTAGCTTCCGAGGAACTGAGTTCCCCATCGAGCGAGCTCGAGCATCGCCGGTTCGAGACTGCGACCTTTCTCTGTCAACTCATAGACGGTCGCGGCCGCGGGCGGCTCGAGTCGTCGCCGGGTGATCAGTTCGGCTGCCTCGAGCTCCTTCAGCCGCCTGCTAAGCAAGTTCGGCGCGATCCCATCAAGTCGCGCCTGCACATCGGTGAAACGCTTGGGTGAGAAAAACAGCTCGCGCATGACAAGCATCGCCCAGCGGTCGCCGATGACATCCAGCGCGCGGGCAAGAGGACAGTACTGCTCGTAACTGCGCATAATTGATATGAAGTATAGGCTAACTTGACAGAAAGTAGTAGCTACTATAGGAACTCAAGTATGCGCCGACTCGGCCATTTCGTAGTCCGTCACCCGCGTCGCATTCTCATCGTCTCCGTATTGCTTATCGCGCTCGCGGGAGCTGTCGGCGCTTCAGTCGTCGATCACCTCTCTACGGGGGGCTTTGAAGATCCTGCGAGCGAATCAACGCGGGCGGCTGCCCGAATCGAAGAAGTCTTTGGAATCGCGGACCCGGATCTCGTGCTGCTGGTCAGCTCCAAGACCGGGTCGGTCGACGATCCCGAGGTCGCAGTTGCGGGGCTGAAGCTGACTCGGTCTCTGGCAAACGAGGCCGGAGTCGGACGGGTGGAGAGCTATTGGAGCCTCGGAGGTGCTCCCCCACTCCGGAGCCTGGACGGCTCCAAGGCCATGGTCCTGGCGCACCTCGAAGGCTCCCAAAACGAGAAGAACGACACGCTCGAGGTCGTGACACCGAAATACGAAAGATCGGACGGCGTGATCACGGTGGCGGCCGGCGGCTTCGCAGAGGTGTTCAGGCAGGTCACGAGTCAGGTCGAAAAGGATCTCGTTCGATCTGAGATGGTCGCTATACCGATCCTTCTCGTCCTCTTGCTGTTCGTTTTCCGCAGCGCGGTGGCGGCGGCCCTACCTCTCGGCGTCGGTGTGGTCGCAGTACTAGGCACGCTGCTGATCCTGCGCGCCGTCGCCGCAATTACCGAGGTATCCATTTTCGCTCTGAACCTGACTACGGGAATGGGTCTCGGGCTCGGGATCGACTACAGCCTGTTCATCGTGTCGCGCTTTCGCGAGGAGCTCGCCGGCGGCAAGTCGGTTCACGACTCTGTAGTGCGCACCGTTGAAACTGCAGGGCGGACCGTGGTCTTCAGCGCCGTCGCGGTGGCCGCTTCGCTTTCGGCGCTGCTCCTGTTTCCCATCGTGTTCCTGAGATCGTTTGCCTATGCCGGGATTCCCGTAGTCGCTCTGGCGTCCGTCGGGGCCACCGTCACGCTGCCGGCGCTACTTGCGATCCTCGGCCCTCGCATCGACAGCCTGTCGGTACGTAGGCCGAAGGAGGTCACCGCGGAGCGCGCGACGTGGCATCGAATTGCGATGTTCGTGATGCGTAGGCCCATACCGATCGCGACGGCCGGCATCGCAGTTCTGTTGTTGCTCGGCACTCCGTTCCTTGGCGTAAGGCTGGGTCTCCCCGACGACCGCGTGCTTCCTCCGGGCGCACCCGGGCGCGTCGTGTCCGATCAGCTGCGGGCCAACTTCGCCGGCAATGAGGCGTTCGCTCTCTCGGTCCTCGCAGACGGAGTCGACGTCGACGAGTCCAAAGACGATGTCGAGGCATTCGCCGTGCGGCTGTCGGAGATGGACGAAGTTGCGCGGGTCGATGCCGCAACCGGGAGTTATGTCGCCGGCCAACTGCTGTTCAAGAGCCGCGTCTTAAGCCGGCGCTTCACGGCGGAGGATGCAACCTTTTTCTCAGTCGTTCTGGATCCATCCATCGAACCCCAGTCCACACGCGCGGAACAGCTCGTACACCGGATTCGGGACCTCAACGGTCCTTTCCCCGTCCAGGTAACGGGAGCGTCCGCCGATCTCGTCGACAGCAAGCAAGTCGCGTTCGAGCGCTTTCCTCTCGCCCTCTTGTGGATCGGCTTGGTCACATTGGTTTCGTTGTTCCTGCTGTTCGGCAGCATCATCATTCCGGTGAAGGCGCTGCTCCTCAACCTGTTGAGCCTCACGGCGACTTTCGGAGCGATGGTGTGGGTCTTCCAACAGGGCCATTTCGCCGAGGCTCTCGACTTCACGGCCACGGGTTCACTGACGCTCGCCAACATCATCTTGATGTTCTGCATAGCGTTCGGCCTCTCGATGGACTACGAGGTGTTCCTGCTCTCACGCATCAAGGAAGAGCACGATCGCACCGGCGAGAACGAAGCATCGGTCGCCCTCGGGTTGGAAAAAACGGGTCGGATAGTTACCGCTGCTGCCGCCCTCATTGCCATCGTCTTTATTGCGATGATCAGTTCAGGCGTTTCCTTCATCAAGATGTTCGGTATGGGGCTGGCCCTGGCGGTGATCATGGACGCAACGTTGGTCCGGGCGGCGCTCGTCCCCGCGTTCATGAAGCTGATGGGGTCGCTCAACTGGTGGGCGCCGGCTCCTCTGCGCCGCGTGCATGAGAGGTTTGGGATCCGCGAGGCTCCGGTTGGAGGTGTTGAGAGTTGAGGCGCATCTGGTCGCTGTTCTTTGCACTGGCACTGCTGCTCGCCGCGTGCGGCGGTCGATCGGCTTCCAATGATGAAGCCACTACGACGAATGACGCCGACACCACTGGCTCTGTAGCCGAGAACTCCCCCGGACAAGGCGACTCCAGCTCCGGCAAGAAGAAGCGCGGGACCGGGATGAAACCCTCGGCCCGGACCAAACCTGCCGCAGGGCCGCAGGACACTTCGAAGACCTCGTCCGGTAATGAGACGGCATCCTCTTCCGGTAACAATGCATCGACCGCGCGCTCGGGACCAAAACCCACAGCGCCGCTTCAGGAAGGGACTTACACATACGACACCGATGGGAAGGCGACCGTGTCCGGGGGCAGTCGGCAGATGCCAGAGGAGACGACACTGTCCGCGGATGCGCCGCGTGATGGGGTCCAGCGGCTTGTTCGAGACCTGCGCGATAACGACGGCAATGGAACGGTGGTCGAGACGCATGTGGGATTTGCCAACGACGGCGTCTATCTGAGTTACGTCAAGACGACTTCGAC
>DATADF010000159.1:0-5850 GCA_036258695.1 Actinomycetota bacterium | reverse complement strand
TCAGCCCGTCGGCCGCGTGCTTGCATGACCACGTTGTCTCAAAAAGGAGGAGAACGTGCTCGATAGTTATCCGGGCTACGCCATGATCCCGGCTCAGGACCTCGAGAGGGCCCGGGCTTGGTACGAGGAGAAGCTGGGCCTCAAACCCGCCGAGGAGGCGCCGGAGGGTCTGCGCTACGAGGCCGCCGGCACCACCGCCTTCATGCTCTTTACGTCGACCGGTCAGGCGTCGGGCACCCACACCCAGTTCGGCTGGGACGTAGACGACCTCGACAGCGTGGTTGCGCAGCTCAAGTCAAACGGCGTCGTCTTCGAGGAGTACGACTTTCCGGGGTTCAAGACCGTGAACTCGATCGCGGAGATCGAAGGCGAGCGGGGGGCGTGGTTCAAGGACAGCGAGGGCAACCTGCTCGCGGTCGGAGAGCAGATCCGTAAGTAGTCCTATATAAGAAAAGGAGGGCGGGGTACCGCCCTCCTTTTCGTTGCTCGATCGCCTAGGTGCTCCAGTTCGGTTGGTCAGGGGCTGGACGAGGCCAGCCTCTCCCCGAAGGAGATGAGCCGCCGCCCCAGCCTCTGGCGGGGGGAGGGGGTGCCCGAGGAACGGGCGACGGCTCGAGTGAGGCGCTGCCTGTCAGCTTCACCTTGCAGCTCCCGGGCGCGGTCCTCTGCGATCTGAATCAAGGTCTCCGGGTGCATTGCCTCACCTCCTGTAAGGGTCTATACTGTCTTTACTCGTTACACTCTAGACTGTCTGGAGTAAGGTGTCAAATGGACTTCACTCATTACACGGACCACTCGGTGCAGGCGGCCGCGGACCTCGTCAATACCCGAGGCTCCACTACCGGCAACGAGTACATGGGCACCCCGGAGCAGGTCGCTAAGTTCCTCGCGGAGCACGATTTCAGGGCCCCCCACCGGGTGACGAAAGCCGATATCGCCCAGCTCCACGATCTTCGTGATCGCCTGCGAGACGTGTTCCTCAGCGAGGACGAGAAGAAGGCGGCTCGGATCCTCAATCAGCTCCTCGAAGAGCTCGATGTCATGCCCTATCTCACGGACCACGACGGCGACTGGCACATCCACTACGCCCCCGAAGATGCGTCCCTCGGCCGTCGCGTCGCCGCGGCCACCGCGATGGGCCTTGCCACCGTCATATCGACCTACGGCTTTGACCGCCTCGGAGTGTGTGCCGCCGACAACTGCAAAGACGTCTTCGTCGACATGTCCCGTAACAAATCGCGGCGCTTCTGCAACGACATCTGCTGTACGCGGATGAATGTTGCTGCCTACCGAGCCAGGGCCAAGCAAAAGGCTTAGCGAGTTCGTTAACACACCTCTATAACGTGGTCGGACCACGTTTCGTGAGAAAGGTCTCGGAGCCCTCGCTCTGACTATCCTCCGAGTTCGATGAAGGATTACCGTCGCTACAGTCTCTGGCTCGACACGGTCAGCGAGGAGCTGGCAGCGCGGCCGCCGTTGCAGGGAGATCTCGAAGTCGACGTCGCCATCGTCGGCGCGGGCTACACGGGTCTCTGGACCGCGTACTACCTATTGAAGGCGGCTCCCGATACGAAGGTTGCGATCGTCGAGAAAGAGATCGCGGGGTTCGGTGCATCGGGACGCAACGGCGGTTGGTGCTCCGCCCTCTTCGCCGCCGGACGCAAGAAAATCTCCGCGCGTTATGGCAGGGCTGCCGCGCTCGCAATGCAGCAGGAGATGTTCCGCACGGTCGACGAAGTCGGACGTGTGTGCGATCAAGATGGCATCGATTGCGACTTTCACAAGGGCGGCACGCTGACCCTTGTCACCTCTCCCCCACAACTCGCTCGCGTACGCAAGGGATTGGAAGAGGAACGGGAATGGGGGCTCGCGGAGTCCGACTATCGCTGGCTCCAACCTCACGAAGTGTCTGAACGTCTGCGGCTTCCACATTGCGAAGGCGCCGTCTTTACGCCGCACTGCGCGCGCATCCACCCCGCGAAGTTGGTGCGCGGGCTTGCGAACACCGTCGAGGCTCTGGGGGGCTCGATCTACGAGCAAACGGAGGCCACTGCGATCAGGCGCGGAGTCGTCGTCGCAGAGTCCGGGACCGTGGCCGCGCCGGTAGTCGTTCGGGCTACGGAGGGTTACACCCCCGATCTGCCGGGACTGCGACGCCGGCTCCTACCGCTCTACTCGCTGATGATTGCCACCGAGCCACTTTCCCAAGACGCTTGGGATGAGATCGGATGGGACGGTTGCGAAACGATTCACGATGGTCGGCACCTTTTGATCTATGCACAGCGAACTGCGGATGGCCGCATCGCCATCGGGGGCCGCGGCGCTCCCTATCACTTCGGCTCGCGTGTTGCCGACGATTACGACCGCGTCGCGCGCATCCATCGGGCCCTCAAAGAGACCTTGGCCCAGCTCTTCCCCGCGGCAGGGGCTGCGCGCGTGACACACGCGTGGGGGGGCCCGCTAGGAGTTCCTCGTGACTGGTTCAGCTCGGTGGGTTTCGATTCGCGAACGGGCCTGGGCTGGGCCGGCGGGTATGTCGGCGACGGAGTCGCCACCGCCAACCTCGCCGGCCGCACGCTCACCGATCTGATCCTCGAACGAGAAACCTCGCTCACCCGCCTTCCCTGGGTGGGACATGCGTCCCGAGCGTGGGAGCCGGAACCGCTCCGGTGGCTCGGCGTCAACACGGCCCTGAAGTTGATGGCAAGCGCCGACAAAAAGGAGATGCGAACCGGCCGTCCCACGAAACGGGGCGACCTCGTCAAACGTTTGATCGGGATCTGACACTAGGCTCGACCGGCGATGGTCACTCACGACGCTTCAAAACACCTCGAGCGGATCCTTACGGCCGAGATCGCGAAGTTCGAAGAGCGAACCCCGGCGTCCAAGACCCTGTTTGAGCGCGCCTCCCAGGCGATGCCTTTTGGTGTGGCTTCCTCTTTTCAAGCAGGAGACCCGTATCCGATCTATTTGAAGGCGGGCCGCGGAAGCCAAGTCGTGGACGTCGATGACAACTCGTATATCGACTTCCACAACGGGTTTGGCGCGATGGCGGTGGGCCACGCACATCCCGTCATCCGACGCGCGATCGAGAAGGCGGCCGCAACCGGCACTCATTTTGCCGCGACCACCGAGGTCGCGATCGCGCTCGCGGAGGAATTGAAACGGAGATTTGGTCTCGAGAAAGTCCGCTTTACGAATTCGGGTACCGAGGCCACTATGGACGCCGTCCGGCTGGCGCGCGCGGCATCCGGACGAGATGTGCTGCTGAAGATCGAGGGCTCCTATCACGGTCACCACGATGCAGTGATGTACTCGATCGTTCCGAGCCTCGATTCCGGCGGGCCCGATGAAAGACCCTGGAGCGTCCCCTTCTCGCGCGGGATCCCCGCGGAGACGGCCGCCTCTACCAAGATCGTTCCATTCAATGATGTAGCGGCTCTCGAGACCACGATCGATGAACTAGACGGTCGGGTGGGGGCACTGATCATGGAGCCGGTGATGATGAACATCGGAATCGTCCTACCGAAGCCGGGCTACCTGCATCGAGTACGCGAGGTGTGCAGCGCGCACGACATCGTTCTGATCTTCGACGAGGTGAAGACCGGAGTCACGATCGCGCCGGGAGGAGCGACCGAATATTTCGGCGTTCAGCCCGACCTGGTCTGTCTCGCCAAATCGATCGGCGGTGGCACTCCAGTGGGCGCCTTCGGCGGAAAAGCCAGTCTGATGGACGAGATCGAGGACGGGGTGGCCGCACTCGGCACCTTCAACGGCAATCCCCTCTCAATGGCGGCCGGCCTGGCCGCGCTGACCGAAGTGCTGACGGACGAGGCTTACGACCACCTCCGCCAGTTGGGGACGCGTCTGGCCAGCGGATGCCAAAAGGCGCTCGACGAACACGGGATCGCCGGGGTGGCAATGGACCTCGGATGCAAAGGGTCGATCACGTTCCGCGACCGGCCCCTCGAGCGTTATCGCGATTTCAACGAGGTGGATGACTCGCTGTTCGAGGCCTATTGGTACTGGCTGGTCAATCGGGGCATCTTCCAGACGCCGGGCAAGGAAGAGCAATGGACTATTTCCGTTCAACACTCCGCGGAAGACGTCGATCGTTTCGTCGAGGTTTTCGAGTCCTACTGTGAGGCAGCCACCGCGTATGCGGCATAGACCGAACTGGGGGTACAGATGGCCGACCGCGTGATTCGCAACTTCATCGATGGACAGCTGCGGGACTCCGCAGATGGCCAAACGTCGGACCTGATCAATCCGGCAACGGGAGAGGTCTTCGCGTCCGCCGCGCTGTCCGGCGCCGCCGACGTCGAGGAGGCGTGCCGTGCGGCTCGTACGGCGTTCGAGAAGTGGCGCGAGACCACTCCATCCGAGCGCAGCCGCGCACTTCTAAAGATCGCGGATGCCCTCGAAGAGCGCGCCGAGGAATTCGTGCGCCTGGAATGCGAGAACACCGGTAAGCCCTATCAGCTCACCCTTGAGGAGGAAGTCCCTCCGATGGTGGACCAGATCCGGTTTTTTGCCGGAGCGTGTCGCGTGCTGGAAGGAAAGGCCGCTGGTGAATTCATGGAGGGCCACACTTCAATCATTAGACGTGAGCCAATCGGCGTATGCGCACAAGTGACCCCATGGAACTACCCCATGATGATGGCGGTGTGGAAGTGGGCGCCTGCGATAGCGGCCGGTAATACGGTCGTCCTCAAGCCATCGGATACGACCCCGGTCACCACCGTTGCCATGGCAGAGCTCATGTCCGAGTTTCTGCCGCCCGGCGTCATCAATGTCATCTGCGGCGATCGCGATACCGGCGCCACCCTAGTGGCGCATCCCATTCCGGACATGGCGTCCGTTACGGGCAGTGTGCGAGCGGGCCGGGAGGTCGCCACCTCGGCGGCGTCCGATCTCAAGCGGGTCCATCTGGAATTGGGCGGCAAAGCCCCGGTGATCGTGTTCGACGATGCCGATCTCGCTGGAGCGGCCGAAGAGATCGCCGTCGCCGGCTACTTCAATGCCGGACAGGACTGCACGGCCGCGACACGGGTTCTGGCCGGTACCGCGATCCACGACGACTTCGTCGCGGAGCTCAGAAAACAAGCGGAGCAGACGCGAACCGGGGCACCTGATGAAGAGGACATCCTTTACGGGGCCCTGAACAACGAAAACCAGCTGACGCGCGTCCAGGGCTTCCTGGAGCGGCGCCCGGACCGAGCCGAGGTGGTGATCGGCGGAGCCCGACTGGAGCGGCCCGGCTACTTCCTCGAGCCCACGGTGGTGGCCGGGCTTGAGCAGGACGACGAGATGATCCAACAAGAGGTATTCGGCCCGGTCATCACGGTGCAGAAGTTCGACGATGAGGCCACCGCCCTCGAGTGGGCCAACGGAGTCGAGTACGGGCTCGCGTCAAGCGTCTGGACGAAGGACCACGGGCGCGCCATGCGCATGGCGAAGAATCTGGACTTCGGGTGCGTATGGATCAACACCCACATTCCTCTCGTCGCCGAGATGCCACATGGAGGCTTCAAGCACTCCGGTTACGGCAAAGACCTCTCTATGTACGCCCTGGAGGACTACACCCGCATCAAGCACGTCATGACGAATATCCAGGTCTAGCGATACGGGATTCTCAACGCGCTGAGGCGTTGGCCCACTCCAGCGCCTCGACGAGGATGTCGAGCCCCCGATGCAGCTCCTCGTCCGCGATCACGAGCGGGGCGAGCAGTCGGATCACGTTATCGTAGGTCCCACACTTCAGGACCAAGAGCCCATTTTCGTGACATCGCTTCATCACCGCGGCCGTGGCCAGACTCGCAGGTTCCTTGCTCGCGGTGTCCGATATGA
>DATADF010000158.1:0-4753 GCA_036258695.1 Actinomycetota bacterium | reverse complement strand
TCCTGTCACGAGCTCTGGGTCTTGTGCAGCTCGCTCGTCTACGCGGAAGTTCATGTTGTAGACGAACGTGATTGCATCCGCGTCGCGTCCCGCGGCGCGCGCGGCTTCGAAGATCCTGTCGCGCATCATGGGGATCTCGCTTGGTGGCGCCATCGAATGGGTGGGGATCCAACCGTCCGCGACTCGCCCTGTGACTGCCAACGAGCGCTTGCCGAAGGTTCCGAGCCAGATCGGGATCTCGTGGTCGGGCTTGGGCTCGATATCAGCCGCTACCGTCCGATGGTGGTGTCCTTCGTAGGTGAATGATCGTGTCGACCACAATCCCTTCACGATCCTGACTGCTTCTTCGAGGCCTTCGACCTTTTCTCTGGGGGACGGCACCTTGAGGCCGAACGCACGGAACTCGTCGTCGGAGTAGCCGCCCCCCAGGCCAAGGATCAGCCGTCCCCCGGACAGCCGGTCGAGGGTCTCGGCCATCTTCGCGACCATGGCCGGGGACCGGTAGGGCACTCCGAGTACGCGTGTCGCGACCTTGATGAGCGTCGTCTTGGCCGCGATCCACGAGAGCATCGTCCAGGTTTCGAAGCTGGGCTGAGTCCCGCAGGGATGGTCGTTGGACGAGATGAAGTCGTATCCGAGAGCTTCGGCTCGCATCGCCTCCGCGACGGGATCCGATCCGGTGTCTGCCGACGTGGCCACGTTGACGCCGAACAGCAACTGCCTGCCGCTTCCGTGGTCTCGCATCAGATTCGTCCGCCGGTGTAGCGGGACGCGTGGGTTGACGAAGCCGACCCGAGTTGCCCTCGTCGGAACCAATTCCCAGATGCGCGCGCGATCCGCCTGGTTACTTTGGTGTCGCTTCGTGGCGGCACATACATGCCGAGGACTCGGAACGAGATGTTGATGGCTGGACCGATGAGTACCGCGAACACGAGTGTTCCCACTCCTGCGGCTCCGCCCAGGGCGATCCCGAGGACGAGGACCGACGCTTCAATGGCTGCTCGGGCCGTCCCGGGCGACCTGCGTGACCATTTGGCTACCGCCAGCATCAGGCTGTCGCGCGGCCCCGCTCCGAAGTCTGCTCCGACGTAGAGAGCGGTTCCCACCGCGATGGCCGCGATGCCCGCGACCAACGCGAGCAGCCTCAGGAGATAGAGGGTCGTCGCGAGGTCGTCGAGGATGCGTGTGGCCAAGAGGACGTCGGTAAAGGCCCCGACCAGGATCACGTTCGCGACGGTTCCCGGCCCGGGGTTGACGCCGAGGGCAAGGCTGGCGACGACCACCAAGACCGAGACGGCGATCACTGCCTGCCCGAACGTCAGCGGCGTCAACCCACGGATGGCCTCGTGCAGGACGTCCCACGACGACAGCCCCAGGTTGGCCCGGAGCATGAGCGCGAGCCCAGTGGCAAAGACCCCGAGGCCGAGAACGAGCCGGGCCCATCGAGCTACCCAGTGCGCTGCGGAGATCGGTATGGCGGTGGCGTGCATTGCCCCTCCCTATCATTGATCCCGGTCGATTATCCATCCTAATCGATCATCGATGGATGTCAATAATTGACCTCGGTCGATGAAAGGGTCATAATCGGCTCCATGAAGAACGTGGAGCGCATCGAGGATTCCTGCCGCCTACCGCTGCTCGAGCTCCCTCTGGACGAGCTCCGAGCGGAGCGGATGGCCGACGCGTTCAGGGTCGTGGCCGACTCAGCGCGCTTGCGGATCCTCAGCGTCATAGCGAGCAAAGATCCCGAGGAGAGCTGGGTGGGTGAATTGACTCAGGCACTGGGTTTGTCGCAGCCGACCGTCTCTCATCACCTGCGCGTATTGCACGAGGCGGGGCTGATCGAACGGCAACCGCGCGGCAACCGGACCTACTACACGCTCGCCTGCGATCAGCTGGATCTGCTGCGCAACTCGCTGGCGCCCCGTAAGACCTTGATGGCGCTCAAGAAAGGCGCTGGCGCGGCTTGATCGGCGTGACCTCGATGCTCGCACGGGGAAACCACACGGTGAAGCAGGTAGCTAAGACCCGATGACCTCGTAGTGAGTGACCCGCGACTCTCGATCGACTAAGTAGTCGTCATCCTCCGGATAGAAGACCGCTTGCTCGAGGTCATCTCCCGCGAAGGCACGGATCGCTTCGCGAGAGCTCCACAACGAAAGGGTGACGAACTCGGTACGTTCACCCAGTTTGCGCCGCAGGATGTAAGCAGCTTCGTTCCCGGGCGTGGATCTGTAGTCCCGTATACCGGTCCTCTGTAGGTAGTCGACGTAAGCGTCACTATCCTCCTGCCTGGTCCATCCTCGCCACACGCGGGCAATCATCAACCAACCCTCCTTCCGTCAAGCGAGCCATGACCGCAGTAAGACGACCGTCGCAACACCAGCCGCCATCGTGGCTACCACGCTGTTGGATTTGGCCGCGGTCAAGGCTGCCACTGCCGTTCCCACCGCGTAGCGGACACCTCCCGCAATCACTATCGGAGCGATCACCGATATCAGCAGGGTGGGCGGGAGTTGCCGAAGCATCCGCTCTGTTCGAGGTGTGACGGACACCCGTCGGGCGATCCACACACCGCCACAGCGCAGACCGTAGGTGACCAGCGCCATGCCGGCGATCGCGGCGACAGCGTCGAGCTCGGCGGTCATTCCCTCACTGCCGCTACGGCCACGCCGGTCAGAGCGCCCAGCAAGATGTGCAGATTGGCGGGCAGGAACAGGCTTCCCGCGACCGCTGCTGCAGCGGCGGCGGTCCAGGGAGCGATGTCTCGCGGACCGCGCCAGAAGCTCGCCACCAGTGCGATCAGCACGGCGATGAATGCGAAGTCGAGCCCGAACCGATCGGGGTCGTGCACGAACCCCCCGGTGATCCGGCCGACCGCTACCGCTGCGACCCATGTCAGGTAGAGGACGAGACCGCTGCCCAGCAGGAACGCTGCATTGGTGGTCCCACTACGCGACTCGCGCATCGTCAGAGCCCACGACTCGTCGCTCAGGAAGAACAACGATCCGTATACCTTCACACGTGACAGAGGGGTGAACGAGTCCCGCATCGCGAGCGCCGTTCCCATCAGGACGAGGCGGGCATTGATGAGCAGCGTCGCGAAGGTGATTGCCGCTACCGGGACGGAGTCCGCCCACATATCTAGCGCGACCAGCTGCGCCGTCCCGGCGGACACCGTGCCGCTCATCAGCAGGGTTTCCCCGACGGACAATCCTTTGGTCGCAGCCAGGACTCCGAAGACCAAGCCCTCGAACAGCCCGCTGATCGCGACGGGGATGGACCGTAGGGCGCCGTCGCGAACGCTCGCAGTCTCGAACCGGCCGCCGTCGCGTTGCCCGCTCACGTCGTTGTCACCGGCTCCCGGCCTCGTCGGTGGGAGGGTCATCAAGAGCGTCGGGGAGAGTGACCAGGCTGCGCATGGGTGACATGAGTAGGACGACAAGTGCGATCGAGAAACCCGCTGCGCCCAACGCGATGGCGTTGCGGACACCGATGGCTTCCGCGACCCCTCCGCCTATGAGGGCGCCGATCGGGATCGCGCCGTAGGTGAGGAATCGATAGCTCGCGTTCATGCGTCCGAGCACGCGCCCAGGGGTCAGGGTCTGTCGCAGCGTGACCGAATACACGTTGGTGAGGCCCAGCGCTATACCGTTGATGATGAACGCTGCTGCCAGGACGACTGCAGGGTAGGAGAGCTCACTCGCGAGTGGCAGTAGCAGCAGTGCCAGATCGAGTGCGTGCGCCCACACGTAGGCTCGTCCGATCCCCATCCGTCGTCCGATGCGATTAGCGAGGACCGAGCCGAGGAGGGCACCGACCGCTCCCAGGGATATCACCAGCCCGAGTGTCGCGGGGGACAGGTCGAGATCTCTCGTTACGTAAAGCGCGAGCAGCACGAAGATCGACTGCTCGAACAGGTTGTAGAGGCCGGCCGAGATCGCCATCGCCCTGAGCAGGGGATCACCGAATGTGACACTGAGTCCCTCCCGGATCTGACTGGAGACCTTGGCGGGTTCGGTGCCGCGTTCCGGGTGGGGCTCTGGCTTGCGGATCGCCACGAGCGTTAGCGTCGAGACGACGTACGAAGCGGCGTCCAGAGCGATCGTTACCGGCGCGCTGAAGGCGCCGACGAGCACGCCTCCTATCCCCGGACCGCCGACCTCAGCGACGGAAGCGGACGCCTGCATGACGCTGTTGGCCTCGACGAGCTCATCGCGCCGGACGAGCGAAGGAACGACGGTGACGTAGGAGACGTCGAAGAGGACCGTCAGTGCTCCGACCACGAAGCCGATCGAGTAGAGGTGCTCGATCCGGAGCTGATCGATCGCGGCGAGAAGGGGTATCAGCGCCAAGGCGGCAGCGCGCCCGATGTTGGCTGCGATGAGGATCGGGCGCCGCCGGCTCCGGTCGGCCCATACACCTGCGAACAGCGTCACGAGAAGGAATGGAGCGAAGCGCGCGGCACCCAAGAACCCGAGCTGGCCGGGCGTCGCATCCAGCGTCAACACCGCGGTGAGCGGGAGGGCGAGCTCGGTCACGTGCGAGCCCAAGAGCGAGATCGACTCTCCCGCCCACAGCTTTGCGAAGTCCGGATTGCGGAGTAGCCGACGCATGAAGTCTCCCTGAGGTCGTCACCAGTGTAGTACCCTTGACTGGTGACGCAAGGCCAACCCCACCCGCCCCCTACGGAGCGATCAAACGACGGGCAGCCCGCGGAACGGATGCCGGCCCCGGGTGATCTCGCGGTCGT
>DATADF010000157.1:0-2059 GCA_036258695.1 Actinomycetota bacterium | reverse complement strand
GGCAAGAAGTTCGAGCTTCCTAAAGTCGCGCAAGAGATAGACGCGGCACTCGATGGACGCATCCGAGAGCACCTCGACGCTACGGGCTTCACCGCGAAGCCCGGTTCAGTGGCCATGGTGGCCTCAGGGGAAAAGCTTGCCGCTCGCAGCGTGGCCGTCGCGGGCATCGGTTCCAGATCCGAGCTCAGCACCTGGACCTTGCGACGAGTCGGCGGAGGCGTTGCCCGGCGGCTTTCCTCGAGTAGCACGATCGCCAGTCTGTTGCATTGCGAGCTGCAGGACGGAGAAGGCATCGCGGCCTCGATAGAGGGCTTGGCTCTCGGCAATTACCGAACTACAAACTTCAAGTCGAAGCCCGCGTCGGCCTCGACCGAGAGCATCGTTGTGCTGGATGCAAGCCGTGACGATGTGGCGCGTGGGCAAGCGATCGTTCAGGCCGTCGCTCTAGCGCGCGATCTCACCAACGCGCCGGCGCGAACCCTGCCTCCACAAGAACTCGCGGAGCGGGCGCGCGCGGTGGCCGATGACGCGGGACTGGCCTGCGACATCTACGACGAGAGCAAGCTCAAGAAGCTCGGATGCGGGGGAATACTCGGTGTGGCCGCCGGCTCCTCACAGCCACCGCGTCTCATCCGACTCCATTACAAGCCCAGGAAGGCGCGCGGCAAGATCGTGCTCGCCGGTAAGGGAGTCACGTTTGACGCGGGCGGATTATCCATAAAGACCGCGGCAGGGATGGAGCAGATGAAAACCGACAAGGCAGGAGCCGCGGCAGTCATCGCAACAATGGGTGCTCTAAAGAAACTGAAGATCTCGGTAGAGGTGATCGGCCTCGTCCCGGCGGCGGAAAACATGCTCGGGCCCAGCGCGATCAAACCGGGCGACGTCATCACGCACTACGGCGGCAAGACCGACGAGGTCCTCAACACCGATGCCGAGGGCCGCTTATTGCTGGCGGATGTCCTGGCTCTGGGCTCCGAGGAGAAACCTGACGCCCTGGTTGACATAGCCACGCTGACCGGGTCCATGATCGTGGCGCTCGGCGATGGCGCATCGGGGTATTTCGCGACCCACGACGGCCTTGCGAGTCAGATCGAAGCCGCAGCGGATGCCTCGGGAGAGAGATTCTGGCGTATGCCGCTGTACGACGACTACGACAAGGAGATCGATTCCGAGATAGCGGACGTACGGAATATTGGCAGGGCTGCGTACGGGAAGGCCATCCACGCGGCCCTATTTCTCCGCCGCTTCGTTGGGCCCGATATCCCGTGGGCACATCTTGATATCGCGGGTCCTGCGCGCTCGGAGTCCGATCATGACGAGACGCCGAGGGGGCCGACCGGAGTCGGTACCCGAACTTTGATCCGCTGGCTGGAGGGCCGGTCCGGTGCCTGAGAGACAACGGGAGAACATCGTGCCGCTGGGCGTCGAACCGATCGCGGAGGAGCAGCCCCCTCCGACCCCGATGGGCCGCGCGCACGGTTGGGGAACGATGGGCATGGCGCTGTGCGCACTGATTGGAAGCGTTGCATTGGTTTCGCTGATCACGATCAGGTGGCCGGCGGAAACCGGACGCATCCCTAAGATCGTCATCGCATTTTCGGTTGTCGGCTTCATGATCTGCGCAGCGCTTGCAGCTGCGGGGGCCGCCGGCGCGACCTACGCGCGGCGCGACGCTTCTGCACCGGCTGACTCAAAAGCGCCCGACTAGGATTTGCCGATGGAGATAGACGGACATCCAACCCAAGACCTCGTCGAGGAACTCGAGAGGCGCGGTGCTCTCAAAGTCGAAGGTGGCAGCGGGGGACCGAACGTGCAAGCGCTGCGTTTCCTCACCGAGAAGTTGGAGGGTACGGCGGGGTTCTGGTTGTTCTTGCCCAACGAGACGTTTCTTACGGGATTCGACGAACCTCCCCCATAGTGTCGGTCACCGCCGAGGAGTACAAAGACGCTCTCAGCAGGTTCGCGAGCGGAGTCACCGTCGTCACGGTCGCCGAGTCGGGCTCACAACACGGCATGACGGCCTCGGCATTTGCATCCGTATCGCTGGAACCCCCCC
>DATADF010000156.1:0-2279 GCA_036258695.1 Actinomycetota bacterium | reverse complement strand
GTCGCCAAGACAGTCGACCGGACGTTGGACGACCTCGCGCCAGGTCACGGTGGAGTCGTCGATGTCAACGGGAAGAAGCTCGCCGTCTACATCGACGCCGATGGGACGGTGCACTCTCTGTCTCCGCGCTGCGCCCACATGGGGTGCACGGTCGACTGGAACGACGGAGACAAGACGTGGGACTGCCCCTGTCACGGTTCGCGCTACCGATTCGACGGGACAGTCGTTCACGGCCCCGCCACGCGTGGCCTCGAGCCCTATTCGCTGGAGCCTCCCCGGAAGTCGTAAGCAGCCGTCTTCTTCTCAAGAGGTCTGGGCGGCGAGGCGAACCGATCAATAGTCGGGAACCGACCCGCAACTTAGATTGAGCGCTCCGGCCGTCAACGCGCCGCCATGCTCCGATGCGATGAAGGCAGCGGCGTTCGCGATGTCCACTAAGGACGTCAGGCGGCCTAGCATCGTCTTTCCCTGCATCCACGCGATTAGCTGATCGCGCGTCATCTCGGGCGAACCCGTACCGTAGCCAGGGAAGCGTTCCCCGCGGAGCGCTTCGGGCAGGCCGGTGGTCCGCAACCAGGCAACGCGAACCCCGTGCGGGCCCAACTCGGCTGCCCACTGCCGGCAGAGACCTTCCATCGCATCGAATCTCACGCCCGTGCCCCCGACATGAGGGATCGGAGGGCGGGCGGTGGTTGCGGTGATCGTAAGGATCACGCCGGAGCCTCGCCGCACCATGTGCCGCGCGGCCGCGCGTGTGATCAGGAACTGGGCCCTCAGCGCGTCGGTGATGGGGGCAACGAAGTCCTGGAACGACATCTGGCTCAATGGTTGCCCGTGTATGTCGCCGTAGCCGACGGCATTGAAGGCGATGTCGATGCCCCCGGCCTTGGCCGACACCGATGCGGCGTGCTCCTCGACCGCGTCTTCTTCGAGGGCGTCCACCCGTGCCGTCTCCACCATGCTGCCTGTGGCGGAGATCTCCTCGGCGACCTTGTCGAGCGTGGCGACCGTGCGGCCGGCAAGGAACACCTTGGCTCCCTCGCGCGCGAAGGCATGGGCTACGGCAGCACCGATCGGGCCGCCGCCGTAGACCACCGCACTCTTGTTCTCGAGCAGCACGTCGTCCTCCTCCAAGTCCGTGCGCGCACTCTAGGCTCTCTCTGCGGGGGCCCCTCTGCCTCGTGCGCGGGCGCCGTTGTCGCCAACCAACAGGTTAATTTGTAGAGCTCATGACAGAGTTGCCGACGGGAACGGTCACCTTCCTCTTCACCGATATCCAGGGCTCCACGACGCTGCTGAACCGGCTCGGTGAACGATACGGAGCGATCCTCCAAGACCACGATGTCATCCTCCGGCGGGAGATCTCGAAGCATCGCGGAGTAGAGGTCAGCACCGCAGGCGACTCGTTCTTCGTCGTCTTCACCAGCGCGGTGCGAGCTGTCGCGGCGGCCGTAGGCATCCAGCGGGCGCTCGCCGAGCACCAGTGGCCCACCGACTGCACAGTGCGCGTCCGGATCGGAATCCACAGCGGCGAAGGCACGCTGACGCGTAACGACTATGTCGGCATCGACGTCAACAGGGCGTCGCGGATCACGTCAGCGGGTCACGGCGGGCAGATCATCCTCTCCGAAGCGACGCGCGCCTTGATCGAGAACGCGCTTCCCGAGGGGGCGGTGCTGCGCGACCTCGGCCAACACCGCCTGAAAGACCTGCCGCGCGCGGAGCATCTTCACGACGTCGTTATCGAAGGACTCGAGTCCGACTTCCCCCCGCCTCGAACCCTCGACGCCAGACCGAACAATCTGCCGCATCAGCTCACATCGTTCATCGGACGAGACCAAGAGTTGAAGGACGTTATGGGGTTGCTCGAGCAGAGTCGGCTTCTCACGTTGACGGGCCCCGGAGGCACGGGGAAGACTCGCCTCGCTCTTCGCCTCGCTGATGAACTGCTCCCGCGGATGGCAGATGGAGCTTTCTTCGCCGATCTGTCGGCCGTTACCGACGCGACGCTGGTTGCAGCGGTTATCGCGAAGGCTCTCGGCGTTCCGGAGGTTTCCGGTCGCCCGATCCTCGAGGGCATCCGCGAGTACCTCAGGGACTAAGAGCTTCTCTTGGTCGTGGACAACTTCGAGCAAGTGGCTGCGGCCGCCCCGGTTCTCGAAGAGCTCCTCTCCGCCGCCCGCCACCTGAAGATCGTCGTCACATCGAGGTTCGTGTTGTCGATCCGGGGAGAGCACGAGTATGCCGTCCCTCCTCTCCCTCCGCCCGATGTCGGGCTC
>DATADF010000155.1:0-4793 GCA_036258695.1 Actinomycetota bacterium | reverse complement strand
CGGTCCGGCTCCTAAGCACTTTTCCTCTGTTCTCCGAGGTTCATGTCACTCGGGGGACGATTTTCGTGTCGCCGTCGTGACGGGTTTCGTGTCTCCATTGAGACTATCGGTTCGTTCCCCAAATCCCTAAGGGAAATGCCCGAAAAGCCGTGTCCTCTTGGTGACAAAACGAGCTGTCACATAGGTGACAGTACGGGCCTGTCCCCTAGTTGACGCTGAAGCGCGCTAGCGCAGCAGGAACTCTTCGAGCAATTCATATGTCGCGCCGCGCGGCGACAGTCGGCTGCGGTACAGGGCGAGCCGGTCAACCGTCCAGGCATGCAATCCGGAGAGATCGACTTCCGGCAAAACGTCCACGCGAATCGGAACGCGCCACCTCGCAAGAGTGAGGTGCGCAGTGAAGTCACGCTTCTCAACCCGATAGCCAAGAGAAGCGAAACCCTCATCCAGGCCGGAGGCCAATCTCGACAACAAGTTCGCCGAGTCATCCAGACCGATCCACAACACGCGCATACGTCGCGCGCTTGGAAAAGCGCCAAGAGAAGTCAACGACACGGAGCTGCGGTCGTGGGCTTGTGCCACTGAGCGGCAAACGTCGTCCACCTGGGCGCGCAAGTCGCCGTCCGTCGAACCGAGGAACTTGACCGTGATGTGCTGGTTGTCCAAGGGGGCCCAACGCGCATCGGGCCATTGCGCGCGCAACGGCGCGGTCGCGGCCTCAATGGTTTCCAAGTGCTGACGCGGCACGTCGACCGCGACGAAGAGCCGAAGTTTCTCGCCGGGCATGTCAGTCCTCTAGTAATCGCCGCCCGAGATCGAGCGCCGATGTCACGGCGAGAGCCTGGACATTTGCGCGCGGCCCATAGCCCTTCACCTGTCGGACCTCGGTGTGCCCATTCAGAGACGCGCTCACGAAGATCGTGCCCGGCGGCATTCCGTCGTGGGAGTCCGGACCCGCAACGCCGGTCGCGCCCAGCCCTAGATCCGCAGAGAAAGCGTGGGCCGCGCCCTCTGCCAGCGCGTGCGCGGCTTCTGAACTAACGGGCCCGGGTCCCGACAGGATGTCCTTGTCGACGCCTACCAGGTCGCGCTTCGCCTCGTTCGTGTAGCAAACGATCGATCCCTTGAATTGTTCGCTCGATCCGGGCGCTTCGGTTAGCGCGGTCGCAATCAACCCCCCAGTTAGCGACTCGGCAACGCCGACAGTTGCTCCGCGCGCTTTCAGAAGAGCTATCAAGGCCGCGGCGAGGGAAGGGTGATGGCCTTGCACCGCGGCTCGACCCAGACGAGTGCGGATTGCTTCCTCCACCGGCGCGATCAATAGCAGGGCGTCCGCGTCGTCGTGGGCCTTCGCGGTAATGCGCACTCTCACGACTCCGCCTCCTGCGAGGTAGGCGATCGTCGGGTTGGACTGGGCCGCGACGATGTCCGAGATCTTTTCCTCGGTCATCGACTCGCCGAGCCCAACCACGAGGATCTGCCGGCTCACAATCGCCGCCGCGCCGGCGCGTTCGCGCAGCAGAGGCAACACGGCCTTCGAGAGCATCGCTTTCATCTCCCAAGGAACGCCGGGCAGCGCGGCCACGATGCGACCGTCTCTCTCGGCTATGAATCCCGGTGCCGTTCCCTCCGCTGTGATGGGGGTGGCCCCGCGGGGGATGTCGGCTTGCTTGAGATTGATCTCGGGCATGGACCGACCGAGGCGCTCGAAGACCCCAGTTATCTCGGTGACGAGCGCCTCATCGCGATCGAGAGGGACGTCCAGAGTACGGGCCACTGCCTCGCGCGTGAGGTCGTCCGGCGTAGGTCCCAGGCCCCCTGTCAGGATCACTACATCTGCCCGCCCCAAAGCGCGCCCGAGGGCCTCCACGATTCTGTCCTCGTTGTCGCCCACGACCGAGTGTGTGTAGACATCGATCCCGACCGCGGCGAGCTCGTTTGATATGTGTTGCGCGTTGGTGTTGGGGATCTGGCCGAGCAGAAGCTCGGTGCCGATCGCGATGATCTCTGCGTTCACGGCACCGATGAGAGCGGCGAGCGCGCCCGCGTGAAGTAGGCCGCTCCAGACCAGTAGGTCGCGATCAAGCCGGCGCCCAGCAGAATCCAATGCACCGGCCCCACACCGATCGGCAGAAGCCAGACGGAGACCATCGCGATCTGTAAGACGGTCTTGGCTTTCGCGGCGGGCGAGGCGGGCAAACGTCCCCCGGCGTTGACTATGCGGGCCCGAAGAATCTGCACCGCGACCTCGCGCAGGGCGATAAGGAGAGCCGCCCACAGGGGAAAGGCACGCGTGTCCACCAGGACCCACAGCGCGGCCCCAACCAGCAGCTTGTCCGCCAGTGGGTCGAGCCACTCGCCGGCGCGGGACACCGTCCCTTGCCTGCGGGCGAGATAGCCGTCGAGCAAGTCCGATACCGACGCAACGAAGAAAACGATGAACGCCAAGACCGCCGAACTCCTCGTTCCGCCGTAGGCGAGCACCACGAAGAGCGGAACGAGGGCGATGCGCGCGACCGTTATGACGTTGGGAAGGTGCCTCAATCGCGTGGCCATAGTCGATTCCATCGGCGTGCAGAGTAAGCCTGCGCGCCGTGGAGCTGGACGACTATCCTGCTCGCTGATCACGGAGGGAGCCTGTGGAGAGAACGACGGTGCTGTGGAACGACCGCCGCACGTCCGGAGCCGAGCTATGCGTCTTCGAGTCCGCCGGGGCCCCGCGTTTCACGGGAACCGTCGTCGTCGCCTTCGAACGGGTGCCGCACGAAATCCGTTATGAGCTGATCGCCGACGCCGACTGGCACACCCGCCGGGCCGAGATCATCGTCCGCTCGCCGCACACGACGCGGGTCCTGAGCCTGACGGCCGACGGCCGCGGCGCCTGGAAGCGGGAGGGACGCCCGGTCCACGAGTTGTCAGGCTGCCTGGACATCGACCTCGGCGTCACCCCCTCGACGAACACGCTCGCGATCCGGCGGCTGGGCCTTCAGAAGGGCCAGGCCAAGGACCTCTACGCGGCATGGGTCGGGTTCCCTAACCTCGAACTCCAGAAGCTCGAGCAACGATACGAAAAGGTGGACGACAACCTCTTCCGCTACAGCTCGCCGGGCTTCAGCGCGCTGCTATCCGTCGACGAGCATGGCGTGGTGCTGGATTACGAAGGACTCTGGCAGGCGGTCGCCGCTGCCCGCCTCTAGTTGGGCTTGGATCGCCCGGCGTCGAAAAAAAGTAGCGAGTCGGCCTTTCCCACCAGGTCCACCCCGTCCGTTTCGGTGATCGTGACAGAGATGTAATCCCCCACCGTCAGAGGCGAGTCGGCGGTGAAACGGATCTCGCCGTCGACCTCGGGAGCCTCGCGGTGAGAACGCCCCGTCCACACTCCCGTCTTCGGATCGCGGCGCTCCGCGAGGACCTCGAGAGTGTGCCCGACGATCGCGCCTGCGCGGCGTTCCATAGCCCGTTCCGCCTCCATCGCGATCCTGTCGGCCCGCTCGCGTGCTACGACGTCGTCGATCTGATCGGGCAAGTGGTGCGAGCGCGTGCCCTCTTCGCGCGAATACGTGAACACTCCGATCCAATCGAGTCCGGACTCGGCCACGAAGGCTTCGACCTCGCGTGCCTCGGCATCCGTCTCCCCGGGGAATCCCAGAATGAAGGTCGCGCGTACTCCCGCGAGCGGATCCAGAGCCCGGATCCGTTCGATCATGCGCTCGAAGCGGGGACGCGAGCCCCATCGACCCATACCTCGCAGAACCCGGGGCGCGACGTGCTGCAGGGAGAGGTCGAAGTAAGACACCACCACGTCCGAGCCACAGATGGTGTCGATGAGTTCGTCGGTTACTCCCTGTGGGTGCAAATACATGAGCCGAATGCGGCGGAGACCGTCGATCGATCCGAGCCGCCCTATCAGCGAGCTCAGATTGCCGGCGCCGATGTCCCGGCCCCACATCACTGAGTCCTGGCTCACGAGGGACAACTCGGAGACGCCTTGCGTGACCAGCTGCCGCGCTTCCGTCTCGATGATCTCCGGCGGGCGGGACACGAACTTGCCACGCATCAATGGGATCGCACAGAAGGTGCACCCGCGATCACACCCTTCGGCGATCTTGAGATACGACCATGGGGCGCGGCCGAAACGGATACGCGGACTCGCCTGCATGCTTGCGTCCCACCAGGCCGGATCGAAGCGAGTCCCCGGGTCGCCAAAGATGCGTTGCGTCAGCGTGCCGTCGGCCGCCTCGCCGACGATCTCGCCGATGCGGGGATAGGCGGCGAAGTCCACAAGCGCATCGACCTCGGGCAAGGCGGATGCCAGCTCGGGCCCGGAGCGGGCCACCAGGCAGCCCGACAGGACGAGCGCCTTCATGCGGCCCTCGGATTTCAGCTCCGCGAGCTGCAGAACCTCGTCTACCGTCTCCCGCCGAGCCGGATCGATGAAGCCGCAGGTGTTCACGACGACGACGTCGGCGGCGTCGGGTGTGTCGCTGACTCTATGGCCCGAGCGCGCGATGAGCCCTGCGAGGTTCTCCGAGTCGACCGAGTTCTTCGGACAACCGAGCGTCACGATCGCAACATCCGCCATAGTTCCCAACTTAAAGCGTCGGTGAAGCGCCCGATCCCGGATTCAAGGCGGGTCGCCGGTTAGATGAGCGTGTTGATCTGGTTGGGGAGCTTGATGGTGGCGACTTCGCCTCTGCCCCCGACCGGACCGACGCGCTCCCCGTTGATGATCAAGTCCACGCCGTATGCATTTCCAAGCACGATGTCCATGGCCTCGCGCGCTGTGAATGGAC
>DATADF010000154.1:0-5418 GCA_036258695.1 Actinomycetota bacterium | reverse complement strand
GGCAAGCGCGCCGGCTATCCCGGTGCCCCTGGGGAGCAAGCGCGCTGACTCGGGCTCGAACCGGATCCCCAGGGGTGCAGTCTCGGTAACGCGGTTCAGCACCCCGAAAGTCCGCTCATCGACAGGACCGCCGTGGTTCGTAAATGCGAGTGCGCGGAGAGCTTCCCGGAACTCGACGGCCCGGGCGACGTCGTTTCGGCTGATCTGCTCGGACGGGCCGATGAGGCCCTCGGCTACGAGCCAATCTCTCAGGGGCTCTGGACCCGTGAAGTCGTCCTGGTCGCGCTCGACGTCCCTCGTATTGTGAAATCGAACAACGACGTCTAGGCCCTGTCGAGCCGCGTTCGTATCCGGCACATCCCTCCTTGAGAACCAGCGTAGCCCGGACGCCGGTTAGCGAGGAAAGCCACGGAATCGTCGTAGGCCTCCGCTAGTGTTCAGGCGAACAGGCGTTCGCCCAAAGGAGCAACTGTGCGTGTACTCGGGCTCGATCCGGGGCTGACCACGACGGGCTACGGCATCGTCGAGCGAGCCGGCGGGCGAATTCGCCTACTCGCTGCAGGCGCGCTTCGGACCTCGACTGAAGCCGCGCCGGCCGAACGGCTCGCGGACCTCCGGACTGGAGTCCTGGCCCTTATCGGGGAACACAAGCCCGCTGCCGTAGCCACGGAGCGGCTCTTCTTCAACCGCAACGCCCGCACGGCGATCTCGGTCGGGCAAGCCTCCGGCGTGCTGACCGCGGCAGCGAGCGAGGCCGGTCTCTCCGTGACCGAGTACGGGCCGCTAGAAGTCAAAAAGGCTGTGACCGGCGTCGGCAGCGCTCCGAAGTCCCAGGTCCAAGCGATGGTCGCAGCGGTGCTCGGTCTCTCAACCGCCCCCAAGCCGGCGGATGCTGCCGACGCCTGCGCCTTGGCGATCTGTCATCTACAGAGCGCCGGGCTGAGTCAGGCCCTCTCGAAGGCGGTGAACAGATGATCGGCTTCCTCCAAGGCAAGGTCGCCGGTCGCACCGCGGAGCTTTGCTTCCTCGATGTCGGCGGGGTCGGCTACCGGGTGGCGTGCTCGGCCAAGACGCTGGCTGCTCTTCCAGGGGTGGGAGAACAGACGCTTCTCTGGACGCACCTGAACGTCCGCGAGGACCAGCTCGCGCTGTACGGGTTTGCGGCCGAATCCGAACTCGAGATGTTCGAAGCGCTTATCGGCGTGGCGGGTGTCGGCCCGAAGGTCGCGGTCGCCGTGTGCTCAGCCTTCACACCGGAATCGTTCAGGCGGGCTCTCGTCACAGATGATCTCGCGGCGATCACATCGGTACCGGGCATCGGCAAGAAGACGGCCCAGAGGATGCTGCTCGAGCTGAAGGACAAGCTCGAGCTACCGGATCTAGCAATCGCCGGAACGAATCCCGATGCGCTCGCGCAGGCGCGCTCCGCACTCGAGAACTTGGGCTACTCATCGGGAGAGGTGCGCGTCGCGTTGAACGAGCTAACGCCGGAGGATGCCGCGTCGGTGGAGGACGTCGTCAAATCAGCATTGAGGGTATTGGCATCGTGACCGCCAAGCCCGCGGAAGCCATCGAGGTGCTCGCGCCCGCCGCGGATCCTGAAGAACGCGAGGCCGAACTCTCTCTACGCCCGCGCAAGCTCGCTGAGTTCATCGGACAGGCAGAAATCAAAGAGCACCTCTCGATCGTGCTGCAGGCAGCGAAAGCACGTGACGAGCCGGTCGGCCACGTCCTCCTCAGCGGGCCTCCGGGATTGGGCAAGACCAGCCTCGCCCATGTGATCGCGAACGAGATGGGGGCGGATATCCGTCCTACGTCCGGTCCGGCGCTGGAGCGAGCAGGTGACCTCGCCGCGATCTTGACGAACCTCCAGGACACCGATGTCCTGTTCATCGACGAGATCCACCGACTCCCGCGCGCGGTCGAGGAGGTTCTGTATCCGGCGATGGAGGACTATCAACTGGATCTCGTAATTGGAAAAGGGCCGAGCGCTCACACGCTCCGTCTCGACCTTCCGCACTTCACGCTGGTGGGCGCAACAACGCGTGCCGGACTGATAACCAGCCCTTTGCGGAGCCGCTTCGAGCTCGCCGAGAAGCTCGATCACTATCCGGAGGGCGATCTGCAGCAAATAGTGACGCGCGCTGCGGCCATTCTCGAGATCCACATCGACGAGGAGGCCAGCTTCGAGATCGCCCGTCGAGCGCGGGGAACACCGCGCATCGCGAACAGTTTGCTGCGACGCGTCCGCGACTTTGCGCAGGTGCGCGCATCAGGGTCGATCGATGGAGACGTGGCACGCCGCGCCCTCGAGGTATTCCTAGTGGACCAGCGGGGGCTGGACAAAGTAGATGCCGCGATTCTGGACGCTTTGATCCACCGTTTTGGTGGCGGCCCGGTAGGTCTCACGACGCTCGCCGTCGCCGTGGGGGAAGAGCCCGACACGATCGAAGACGTGTATGAGCCGTACCTGCTGCAGCTCGGATTTCTTCGCCGGACGGCTCGGGGCCGGGTGGCCACAGAGGCTGCCTGGCAGCACCTTGGGGTCACCCCGCCGGTGACCGCCGAGCGGGTGAAACTCTTCTAAGTCCTAGTAGAATCGCCGATCGGAGCCGCCCAAGCGGCTTCTGTCGCGTTGAGCCGCCGACCGACCGGTGAGAACAATCAGGGTTTTCTGGGGCGGGCGTGTGGCATGCCAGACTGAGTAGTTCAAAAATCCGACAACCAAAGGACGTGTGATCCGTGCAGGGTGGACTCGACAGCCTGATTTTCCTGGGCCTGCTGATCGCGATCTTCTATTTCATGCTGATCAGACCGCAGAAGCGCCGGGTAGAACAGCATCGCCGGCTACTGGAGAGCATCTCTCTAGGGGACGAAGTGGTCACGATGGGCGGTCTCTTCGGCACGGTGCGCGCTCTCCGGGAGGACGAGATCGAGTTGGAGATAGCGCCGAAGACGAAGATCCGCCTGGTCAAGTCGGCAATCGCCCGAAAGGTCGAGGAGGAAGTCGAGGACGAGGCGCCCGAGGACGAGACTTCCTAAGCGGGGCAGCTAGATGGCTAAAAGAAAAAGGACGAAATCGCGCGCGGTCCCGTACCTCATTGGGTCGCTGATCGTCGCGTTCGGGGGCCTCGGAGCCGTACTGGCGACCGGGATGCAGCCTCGTCTGGGATTGGACCTCGAGGGCGGCACGAGCGTGATCCTCACTGCCCGAGGTGAAGAGGTTCGGAGCGACGTGCTTCAGAAGACGGTCGGGATCATCCGACAACGGATCGACGCTCTGGGTGTGGCCGAGCCCGAGGTTTCCGTTGCCGGCAGCAACAACATCCTCATCCAACTACCCGGCGTCGAGGACGAAGAGCGGGCGCTGGAGATCATCGGGACGACCGCGCAGCTGACTTTCCGCCAGGTGCTCGAGCGCATCGGCCCCGATGTGAAGCCCAAGAACCGACCCGAGGTTACCGAGCTTAAAGACCAAAGCGTGAACGACGAAGAGGTCGTTTATCCCTCGGCGGAGGAGCAAGGGGTTCTCTATCGGCTGGCCCCGGCAGGGGAGCTGACCGGAGACGTCGTCCAGCGCGCCGAAGCCACCGTCGATCCGAACACAGGGGCGAACTGGTCGGTCTCGATCCGCATGAACGACGAGGGCTCCGCGGAGTGGGCCGAGCTGACCGACAAGCTGGCCTGCCTGCGCGATCAAGGCGAGCAGATCAGAAGCCAGGTCGCGATCGTTCTGGACGGGCGCGTGGAGTCTGCCGCGGGGATGCGCAGTCCCGCTGAGGCTGGTGCAGGTGGAGGCGGTGTGGAGTGTGGCGAGGGGATCACCGGGGGTGAGACCCAGATCGATGTCGGAAACGAGCAAGAGGCTAAGCAGTTGGCGCTCGTGCTGCGCACCGGTGCGCTGCCGTTAACGCTCGACCAATCCGAGGTACGGAAAGTCTCACCAACACTGGGGCGGGATTCTCTGAATGCGGGTCTTCTCGCCGGCGCAATCGGCCTGGGTCTCGTGATGATCTACATGGTCTTGTATTACCGGGCTCTCGGACTGGTCGTCTGGATGGGCCTGGCCGTATTCACTGCCCTCATCTATACGACTCTTGCGTGGCTGGGGGAAACCGTCGGGCTTTCACTGAGCCTGGCCGGCGTGGCCGGCGTCATCATCTCGGTGGGGGTCACTGCCGACTCGTACATCGTCGCCTTTGAGCGCTTGAAGGACGAGGTCCAGTCAGGCAAGACGATCCGCGCGGCCGTCGAACGCGGCATGCAGCGATCGTTCAAGACGATTCTCGTCGCCGACTTCGTTACTGCATCGGCAGCGGTGATCCTCTTCTATCTCGCGGTCGGGCCGGTCAAGGGCTTCGCCCTCACGCTCGGTATTGCCACCGCGGCAGACGTGCTGATCGCCTACTTCTTTACACGCAGCGCTGTTCAGATCCTGACACGGACGAAGTTCTTCGCACAAGGCAAGTTCATCGGTCTCAAAGACGCGCTTGGAGCGACGTCATGAGGGAGCGACTCCATCGCCTTTACACGGGCGAAACCCGTATCGACTTCATCGGGAAAAGGAAGCTCTGGTTCACGATCTCGGCAATAACGATCCTCGCGTGCGCGGTGCTGCTCGCCACTCGAGGTCTTAATTACGGGATCGAGTTCGAGGGCGGGGTATCGATTCAAGCCCCGGTGCCTAGCGATGGTCCATTGGGTACCGAACAGGACACCGACGTTGTCTCAATCTTGTCCGAGCGGATGGAGGAGCTGGGTGCCGCCGATGCCCAGGTCCAAGTCGCGACCGACGGCGAGGAGCGATCCGTTCTTGTGCAGACCAAAGAGATCGCCGATCCCGAGCGTCAGAGTGAAGTGGTCGCGGCCGTCGCCGAAGCAGTGGGCGTCTCCGTCGCTGAGACGGACAGTCAACGGATCGGCAGCAAATGGGGGGCCGAGATCACAAACAAGGCAGTGCGCGCCCTACTGATCTTTATCGTCGCCGTCACGATATTCATCTCGTGGCGTTTCGAGTGGAAGATGGCTATCGCAGCCACCGCCGCTCTCATTCACGACCTCGTGATCACCGCCGGCGTTTACTCGCTGGTCGGCTTCGAGGTGACGCCATCGACTGTGATCGCGCTCCTGACGATCCTGGGTTATTCCTTGTACGACACGGTCGTGGTGTTCGACAAGGTCGAAGAGGACACATCGCTCATGGCGGCGACCGGCCGCTCGACCTATCAAGACGCGGCGAACCTGGCGATGAACCAGGTCTTCATGCGCTCGCTGAATACTTCCCTGTCCACCCTCCTTCCGGTGGCTGCCCTGCTGTTCGTAGGCGCAGGATTGTTGGGCGCCGGCACGATGAAGGACCTGGCCCTTGCCTTGTTCGTTGGTCTTCTGCTTAGTGCGTACTCGTCGATCTACGTTGCG
>DATADF010000153.1:0-15292 GCA_036258695.1 Actinomycetota bacterium | reverse complement strand
GACCGAGCACTCGATATGCCAACCCGGCCGCCCCGGCCCCCATGGCGAATCCCACGAGGGCTCGCCTTCGCGTGCGCTCTTCCACAGGGCGAAGTCCAAGGGATGCCGCTTGCTCGGATGGGGCTCGATACGCTCGCCGGCGCGCATGTCCTCGAGCGTCCTCCCGGAAAGCTTCCCGTATCCCGGGAACGACTCCACTGCGAACCACACGTTGCCCTCCGCTTCGTAGGCCACGCCCTTTTCCACCAGGCCGTGGATGGCCTTGATCATGTCCTCGATGTGCTCTGTCGCTCGACAAACGATATCGGCGGGGGTCAGCCCGAGAGCGGCCGACGTCTCGAGGAAAGCCTGTTCGTACTTCTTCGCGATTGCGTCGGCGGGAAGGCCCTCTATGGCGGATCGATCGATGATCTTGTCGTCCACATCCGTGAAGTTCATTACGTATGTCACGTCGAAGCCGCGGTACGTCAGATACCGGCGGATCATGTCCGCCCAGATAAAACTGCGGAAGTTGCCGATGTGAGCATGGTTGTAGACGGTCGGACCACACACGTACATCCCGACCTTTTTCGGAGCCCGAGTCTCGAGCGGGACCACGTCGCGCGCCAGCGTGTTGTAAACGCGAATGCTCATCAACTAACCCTAACTGCGCGCCCTTCTCAAGGAGGCGACTGCTACTGCGGCCATCCCTTCTCCGCGGCCGACGAAGCCCACTCCGTCCGTCGTCGTGGCCTTGATCGAGACGTCCTCACGCCCGAGACTCAATGCGGTCGCGATGTTGGCTCTCATCTGGTCACGATGCGGAGCCAGGCGAGGAGCTTCCGCAATCACGGTCGCGTCTATGTTGCCGACAACCCAACCATCCTGCGATAGCAGCGCTGCGACCTCCTTGAGGAGATCGAAACCCGACGCGTCCTTCCATTTCTCGTCGGCGGGAAAGAAGTCACCGAGATCGCCGAGCCCTGCTGCACCTAGAAGAGCATCGGCGATTGCGTGAACTATCACGTCGGCGTCCGAATGCCCGGCCAGGCCATCGTGATCACGAATCAACACTCCACCCAGGATGAGCTTCCTCTCTGCGGCGAATGCATGCGCGTCGTAGCCGATCCCTACGCGCATCAGCGAAGTCCTTCCAGCATTGCTTCCGCGACGGCCAGGTCGTTGGGAAATGTGACCTTCAAGTTGTCGCGCCGGCCCGGAATGATCCTTATTCGGCCGTCGACAAAACGCTCGACAAGCTGCGACTCGTCCGTTCCAACGAAGGACTCCGCATCGGCGCGGGCATGCGCAGCCTTCAGTACGGCGGTCCTGAAAGCCGCTGGCGTTTGAACGCGCCACAACGACGACCGGTCGACCGTACGCAGTACTCGATCGTCCGCGCCGACCTCCTTGATCGTTTCATCCATGGGGATTCCCGGCACAACGGCATCCACGTCGCTTGAGTGCAGCGTCTCCACGACCTCCTGTACCAAGTCCTTGGTTGCGAGAGGGCGGGCGGCGTCATGGACGACTACGACATCAGCGTTGATTAGAGCGACGCCAGCTCCGACGGATGCCTGGCGTGTGTCGCCCCCGGTCGCGAACACAACTTGGGGGTAGAGGGAGCCGAACTCTGGCGGGGATTCATCGAGCCCGGGCGGCAATACGACAACAATCGGGGAACAACCCGCAGCGGCGACCGCGTCGACCGCCCATTCCAGAAGGGGTCGTCCGCGCAGCAAACGGAACTGCTTGGGCTCCTGTGACTCTTTGGACCGCGCCCGCTCACCGATCCCGGCGGCAGGGATGACCGCGGCGGCCGCGGCCTTGAGTTCTACCCGAGGACCTCGTCGAGCAGCTTTTCGGCCTCTTCCTCGCCCACGTCCTTCGAGAAGGTGAGCTCGGATACCAGGATCTGGCGAGCCTTAGTGAGCATGCGCTTCTCGCCGGCCGAGAGGCCCTTTTCCTTGTCGCGCTGGTGAAGGCTTCGGACGACCTCGGCCACCTTGTAGATGTCCCCGGAGCGCAGCTTCTCAACATTTGCCTTGAAGCGGCGCGACCAGTTCGTCGTGTTAGTCGTGGGCTCTTGCTTCTTGAGGACCTTGAAGACCTTCGAAACTTCGCGTGCAGGAGTGACCTGGCGCAAGCCGACTTCGTCGGTCGAATCGGTGGGGACCATCAGGGTGAGCTCGCCGTAGGCGAGCTTGAGAATGAAGTACTCACGCTTCTCACCGAACAACTCTTTTTCTTCGACGCCTTCGATGACGGCGGCACCATGATGGGGGTAAACAACCTTGTCGCCTACACGAAAACTCACTCGCTACGTCCTCCTGCGGTCAGCCATGCGGCGCGCGAGCCGCGTCGACGAATTGAGGTGATGGCCATTCGGCCTCGGTCGCCAAGGATAACACGGCGGCCCCACCTCTCCGCTGGAATCAACGTGCGTCCGGAGCCAGAAAAGCCAACGCACTGTGTACGTCGCGCACGGGCACCGCGCGCAGCGTCGATGTCGCGGCTAGAGCCGGGGGGACCAGCGCGCGTCGAAATCCCAAACGTCTCGCTTCGGACAGACGACGCTCGGCCCCCTGCACGCGGCGGAACTCGCCCGCCAACCCGAGTTCCCCGAACGCCACAACGTCCTCGCCTATCGCGACCTTCGCAATCGCCGACAAGAGCGCGAGAACCAGTGCGAGATCGATCGCCGGCTCACGGACGACAACACCGCCTGCCACCGCGACAAAGACATCGCGTTTGCCGACCGTCAGTTTCAAGCGCTCGGCCACAACAGCCAGCGCCATGGTGAGCCGCCGTTGTTCGACACCCAGCGCGACGCGCCGCGGTTGAGGGAGCTCACTGTCGGCAACCAGAGCCTGAACCTCGACGAGAAGCGGTCGCGAGCCGACGAGTGAGGGGAATACAACGGTTCCACTTGCGCGCGAACGATCGGCGAGCAGCATGTTCGAGGGATCGTCGAGCGGCGCCAAGCCGGCGTGCGTCATCTCGAAAACGCCGGTCTCGTCGCAGGATCCGTAGCGATTCTTGAGCGCGCGCAGGAAACGAAGAGGCTCGCCGCGCACGCCCTCCAAGGAGACAACGGCATCCACAACGTGCTCGAGGATCTTGGGACCCGCCACCGAGCCGTCTTTCGTGACATGCCCGATCAGCAAGAGGATGGTTCCCGAACGACGCGCTGCCTCGGCAAGTCGCAGGACGCTCTCGCGGACCTGGGTGACCGAGCCGGACCCATGATCGACCGACTCGTCGCGAAGAGTCTGCACCGAATCGATTGCGACGACGTCGTAGGTACCTGCAGCGACGACCTCTGCAAGCGTTCCCGTTGAGGAACAAGCAGTCACGGCCACGTCCCCAGCGTCTCTCCACGAAAGGCGCTGTGCGCGAGCCGCGATCTGAGCGACGGTTTCCTCTCCGGTCCCAAGCAAGACCGAAAGGCCGGCCGCGCGTAGTCGCGTCAGCACCTGCAAGACGAGCGTCGACTTGCCGATCCCGGGCTCACCCGTGAGGAGCAAGACCTCTCCCGGAACCAAGCCGCCGAGAGCCCGGTCGACCTCGGCGATTCCGGTGGAGACGCACGCGGGGATCGAAGGAGCCGCAGTGCCGAGTTCGATGACGCGCAACGAGCTCGTGTCGCGGAGCGGGGAGGCCGCGGTGCTCCAGTCGCCGCAGTCGGGGCACCGCCCGAACCACTTCTGGCTCGCGTACCCGCAGGTCGAGCAGGCGAAGGCCGTCTGTGTTTTCACGCCCTCACGCTAGCGACGGGGTGTGACAAGAAGTCGGTCTTCCGAAGTGAAGCGTCGTGTCTCGATGCCTGGGCGAGAAAGAACGGCGTACGAAAACGGCCCCCGGACTTCCGGGGGCCGGTTTTCTTGCCATGAGTCGTTTAAGGCTCGGGCACGGCCTCCGCATCGCCGTCGCCGACCCCCGCCCCCGCCAATTCGACGGGTGGGTGATCCGGCGTCCGCTCGGCCTTGCGGAACTCGATGACCTGCTCACCCCCGTCGTCGGTCTGAACCTCGACGAGGATCGTGTCGCCGGCCTCGAACTCTTTCCACAAGATTTTCTCGGACAGGGGGTCTTCCAGCAGCCTCTGGATCGCGCGGCGTAACGGCCGGGCTCCCAAGGCCGGGTCGTAGCCCTTCCCGGCTAGGAATCCCTTGGCCTCGTCGGTCAACTCGATCTCGACGTCCTGGCTCTCCAGCTGCTCGGCCACACGCCGGATGAGTAGATCGACGATCGACTTGACCTCGTCGCGGGTCAGCTCGTGGAAGACGATGACCTCGTCGACACGGTTCAGGAACTCGGGACGGAAATGCTTCTTGAGTTCCTCGGTGACCCGCTCCTTCATCTTCTCGTAGGTGAGTTCCGCGCTCGCCTGGCCGAAGCCCATCGCCGGCTTGCGCAAGTTCTGCGTCCCGAGGTTCGAAGTCATGATGATCACGGTGTTCTTGAAGTCCACCGTCTTGCCCTGCGCATCGGTCAGGCGACCGTCCTCAAGGATCTGCAGAAGGGTGTTGAAGACATCCGGGTGCGCCTTCTCGATCTCGTCGAGAAGCACCACGGAATAGGGGCGGCGGCGGACGGCCTCGGTCAGCTGGCCACCCTCTTCGTAGCCGACATATCCCGGAGGCGACCCGACGAGTCGCGAGACAGTGTGCTTCTCCATGTACTCGCTCATGTCGAGCTGGATTAGCGCGTCCTCGTCGCCGAACAGGAACTCCGCCAACGTCTTGGCGGTCTCGGTTTTCCCGACACCCGAAGGTCCGAGGAAGATGAACGAGCCCGCGGGGCGCTTCGGGTCCTTAAGCCCCGCACGCGTGCGGCGGATCGAGCGCGACACCGCGCCGATAGCGTCCTCCTGGCCGATGATGCGCTTGTGCATCTCCTCCTCCATGCGGAGGAGCTTCGCGGTCTCTTCCTCGGTCAACGACGTGACGGGAATGCCCGTCCACGACGAGAGAACTTCGGCGATCTCTTCCTCGTTGACCTCGGCAAGCGCTTGGTCCTCGGTGCGCCACTCGGTTTCCTTCTCGGCGCGTTCCGCGGTCAGCCTCTTTTCCTCGTCGCGGAAGCCCGCTGCCTTCTCGAAGTCCTGAGCCTCGATCGCCTGCTCCTTCTTGCTGCGAACATCAGCGATCTTTTCCTCGAGCTCGCGGTAGTCCGGCGGCGCGCTCATGCGCCGAATGCGAAGCCGTGACCCGGCCTCATCGATGAGATCGATCGCTTTGTCCGGAAGGAAGCGGTCCGAGATGTAACGGTGGGCGAGGTTCGCCGCGGCCACCAGTCCTTGGTCGGTGATGTGCACGCGATGGTGAGCCTCATAGCGATCGCGCAGCCCCTTCAGGATGTCGATCGTGTGCGCCACGCTGGGCTCGAGCACCTTGATGGGCTGGAAGCGTCGCTCCAGAGCGGCGTCCTTCTCGAGGTGCTTGCGATACTCGTCCATCGTCGTCGCGCCGATCGTTTGCAGCTCCCCGCGCGCGAGCATCGGCTTCAGGATGGATGCCGCATCGATCGCGCCCTCGGCCGCCCCTGCACCGACCAGCGTGTGCAACTCGTCGATGAACAAGATGATGTCGCCGCGCGTCTTGATCTCTTTTAGGACCTTCTTCAAACGCTCCTCGAAGTCACCGCGGTAACGCGAGCCGGCCACCAAAGCTCCGAGATCGAGCGTGTAGAGCTGCTTACCGGTGATGGTTTCCGGCACCTCGCCCTTGACGATTCGCTGCGCGAGGCCCTCGACGATCGCGGTCTTGCCGACGCCCGGCTCGCCGATGAGAACGGGGTTGTTCTTCGTCCGGCGGGAGAGGACTTGCATGACCCGCTCGATCTCTTGTTCGCGACCGATCACGGGGTCGAGCTTGTTCTCGCGTGCAAGCTGCGTGAGGTTGCGCCCGAACTGGTCGAGGACCAGCGAACCCTGAGGAGCTTCGCCTCCGGCACCTGCGGCAGCTCCCTCTTTGCCGCCCGTGTAGCCCGAGAGCAGCTGAATGACCTGCTGACGCACGCTGGGCAGATTCGCGCCCAACTTCACCAACACCTGCGCGGCTACTCCCTCGCCCTCGCGAATGAGGCCGAGAAGGATGTGCTCGGTGCCGATGTAGTTGTGACCAAGCTGGAGTGCCTCGCGCAAGCTGAGCTCGAGCACCTTTTTCGCGCGCGGCGTAAATGGAATGTGCCCCGATGGGGGCGATTGACCCGCACCGATGATCTCTTCAACCTGCTGGCGGACCTTCTCCAGTGAGATCCCCAGCGATTCGAGTGCCTTAGCGGCGACACCCTCGCCTTCGTGGATCAGCCCGAGCAGGATGTGCTCGGTGCCGATGTAGTTGTGGTTGAGCAGCCTCGCCTCTTCCTGCGCGAGGACGACCACCCTGCGGGCCCGGTCGGTGAATCGCTCAAACAAGTGGCCAGGCCTCCTTTTGTCAACCGAAGTCTTGACTCGGACTCGATCTAGACGGGCCACCCGTCCTAAGTTCGGGCCAAGCTCCGATACCTCAATTATACGAACAGGTGTTTTCTAACCTTGGCCTTCTCGTACATCCGTTCAAACGCCGGGAGACGGGAAAACGTTCCCTTGCACCTCCCGTTCAAACCGACTTTCGCGCCGACTCTGGAACGGGTGAGGATCAGAAAATGGTCAATTGGCGCTAAACGTCCACTAGTGGACCGGATCGGACCTTGGTGTGGCGACTCCCCAACGGGCTCTTGTGACACGCGGCGCGGGAGCGTTCTTTGGAGGCGGATCGACAAACAGATAGCGCCAGTCCTCGGCCGCGACGATCGTTCGTCGCCCGTCTATGGAAAAACCCCGCGCGAGTGGGACCCACGGCAGCTCCTTCGACAGCAGAGCGCGTTCGCGAACGCGGGCCGCGCGCGAAGGCACGACCCACAACCCGACGCTGGTCTCGTGGACGGCGGTGTGGTCGTCCGGTCCGAAGGTCACATCCAGGCCACCGAAGCGCAGGTTCTCCATGCCTTCGAGAACCACCGCCCGGTCCTCCCCCTCTTTGGCACGGGACGCAGCCCAACCGACGAGGTTGGCGGCGTCGAAGGACCGTTGCTCCCAGCCCAGTGGCTCCTCCGCCCACCAGTCTTTGAAGGCCGCCCGAAAGGACTCGAAGCTGGGAATCGGCAAGTAGTGAGCTCCCCGGGCATAGCTGTCCGCCGCCACCGTTCCGCGCGGGAGCGTCCCAGCCACCTGATTGATAGCGAGGTCGAAGCCCACCAGCTGGGGAGCCCAGTGACTGTTCGGCTCCGCGGCGGCGAACGCTTGGGCCGCCGCGGTCCCTCGATAGCGGGCTCCCATCGAGCGCAACTTCTTAGCTACCCGGCCGAAAAACGCCGGGCCTCCCTCGACCACGAGAGCCTCCACCCGGCGCGCTCGAAAGGCGGACAGCGCGGTGGCAAGTTTCGGATCGTCGTGTCGGTATGCGAACTCGTATGGAGTCGGGCGCTCGGCATCGAGAGCGATTAGAGCCTGCCGCAGGGCGTCGGTCGCCACGTCGCCCATCAACGACCGTTCACGGAGCAGCCCGAGTCGGCTGTAGCCGCGATCGCGCAGGAGGTAAGCGGCAATGCGCCGGGCCTCCCACCGGAACGAAGGGGAGACCTGGAACACGTGAGGGGTGAGCCGTCGCGCCCCATACAAGTCGCCGATGCAGAGGATGGCCGGGATGCCTGCCTCCGCCAGAGCGGGTTCTGCAGCCGGCAGCGCGGCAGGGGGGCCCGCGTAAACGACACCCACCGTTTGAGTCGACTCCGCGAGCTGTCGCACGAGCTCTATCGCGCGCCGCGGATCGCCCTCGTCGTCGAGCGTCACGAGTTGATACGACGGCTGCCCAGATCGCAGCCTGCGGTTGAGAAGAGTCACGGCGAGATCGGCACCCTCGAACGCGTCCTCGCCGCGCCACGATCCGGGCCCGGACATGGTGCCGACAAGACCGATCACACGTGCGTCGCGCGAAATGGGCGAGGCGAGCGGAGTGCGCTCCGGAAGGAGCAGCGCGGGGTTATCGCTCTCGCATCCCACGAGGAGCAGCAGAGTCAAGGCGAGTGCCCCCGGCAGCCGGCGGATCACCGCTGCATACTTCCTCACCTCGCCGGCTACGTGCGCTCCGGCCTGAGGGTCGGAAAGAGGATCACCTCGCGGATGGAGGGCTGATCCAGGAGCAGCATCAGCAATCTGTCCATCCCAAGGCCAAATCCGCCTGCGGGCGGCATGCCGTACGCCAACGCCTCCAGAAAGTCCTCGTCGGGCAAGGCCGCCTCCTGATCTCCCGCCGCGCGCGCGGCTGCTTGCGTTTCGAATCGTCGACGCTGCTCTTCGGGGTCGTTCAGTTCCGAATAGACGGGCGCGAGTTCCACTCCGCCGACTATGAGGTCGGCGTGCTCGGTGAAATCCGGAATCTCACGATGGTCCTTTGCAAGAGGGGAGACTTCCTTCGGAAAACCGGTCACGAAGGTCGGCTGAATGAGTTTCTTCTCCGCGGCCAACTCGAAGATCTCCATCAGCACCTTGCCCGGGCCCCAGTCGGGCGCGGCCTCAAGCCCAAGCTCACTGCCGCGCGCCCGAAGCTCATCGTGTTTGCCGTCGAACCATGTCGACTGAAGATCGGGCCCGCCGGTCTCGACGAGCGCGTCGAACATCGACATACGACGAAAGGGCTGAGCCAGATCTATCGTGTGATCGCCCGCCGATAGTTCCGTCTTGCCGGTGACCGCGACCGCGATCTCCCGGACGAGTTCCTCGACGAGGATCATCGTGTCGTTGTAGTCGGCAAACGCTTCGTAGGCCTCGAGCATCGTGAATTCCGGGTTGTGCCGCGTGGACACCCCTTCGTTGCGAAAACTTCGATTCAACTCGTAGACGCGTTCCAGCCCGCCGATCAACAAGCGTTTCAAGTACAGCTCTGGAGCGACCCGCAGATACAGATCGATGTCGAGCGCGTTGTGGTGAGTAACGAAAGGTCGGGCGACCGCTCCGCCTGCGATCGGTTGAAGTAGGGGCGTTTCAACTTCCACAAACCCGCGTTCGGCAAAGAAACGTCGTACGGCCCCGTTGGCCCGGGCCCGGGCAGTGATGACACTTGCCGACTCGGGGTTCGAGATGAGGTCGAGATAGCGCTGTCGGTAGCGGGCCTCCACATGCGTCAAGCCATGCCATTTCTCGGGCAGAGGCCGGAGGCACGGCGCCAGAAGGACGACCTCGGACACCAGCAACGAGAGTTCGCCGCGCCTTGTCCGGACTACCTCTCCCTCGGCCCCCACGACATCCCCGACCCCGAGCGTCAGGAACTCCTGGAACGTCGCGTCCCCCAGCACATCGAGTTGCGCGAAAAGCTGGACGGTCTCCGACGCATCTCGCAAGTCGGCGAAGGCAACCTTGCCGTGGGATCTCACCGAGATGATCCGACCGCCGAGACGCGCGCGCGCGGCCGATTGGGCACCCGGTTCGAGATCGGCGAACCGATCCTGAAGCGCGCCGATGCTCGACGTGCGCTCGAACCGATAGGGGTAGCCGCGCTCCGTCACCGCGGCTCTTCCGGGGCCGCGTTCGCCTCGAAGAGCAAGCGGAGTCCCAAGAGGGTGAGCTGCGGCTCGAGTTGCTCGATGCGACCGCAATGCTGAACGATCTGTTCCGAAAACCCACCTGTCGCGACGCCGCGCGCTCCGCCGCCCAGTTCTTTCTCGACGCGTTCGACCAAACCATCCACCAAGGCGGCGATCCCAAAGATGAGTCCCGATTGCACCGCCGTCACCGTGTTCTTACCGATGGCGGTCGGCGGCGCCTTCAACTCCACTCGTGGGATTTGAGCGGTGGCCGAGAACAAGGCGGACGCGGAGATGTCCAGCCCGGGCGCGATCGCCCCGCCCAGATATTCACCGTCCGCAGATACGGCGTCCACCGTGATCGCGGTCCCGAAATCCACGACGACGACGGGCTCATCGGGAAACAGGTAGTGCGCCGCGACCGCATTGACGATCCGGTCCGCGCCGACCTCGCGAGGGTTTTCCGTCTTTACGGCTATGCCGGTCTTGATGCCGGGCTCCACGATGAGCGGCCGAAAGCCAAAGTATTGAAGGGTCATCGCCCGTAGCTCTTGCGTCGCCCGCGGCACAACCGAGCAGATCGCCACCCCCGTGATCTGACGCGAGAACGAGAGGTCGCCGAGAGCGAGAAAGTCGCCGAAGAGCACCGCCAGCTCGTCTGCGGTGCGGCGCGCCTCCGTGCGAGCACGCCACTCGTGGATCAGGCTGCTCTGATCGAAGATGCCGAGATGAGTCTGCGTGTTACCTACATCGACTGCGAGTAGCAACGGTCAGACTCCCATCTTCTCCAGGCGAGCAACCAGAGCGTTGTCGTCGTCTACGTGCACAACGATCGGCTCAAAAGAAGCGAGCTCGGCGGCCTCGAAGGAGCCGAAGGACATGATGATGACCTTGTCGCCGATCTCTCCGAGCCGGGCCGCGCCGCCCTGAAGCGAGATCACTCCGGAGCCGGCGGGAGCCTCGATGACGTACGTCTCGAATCGGTTGCCGTTGTTTACATCTACGACCTGCACCTTCTCGTATTCATGCAGGTCCGCGGCATCCATGAGGTGGCGGTCTACGGCGAGACTTCCCTCGTAGGCCAGCTCGGCACCCGTGACCGTAGCCCGATGGATCTTCGACTTCATCATCGTGCGGCGCATCATCCTTCCTTTCACTTCATTTGATGGAACTCGGTCTGGTAGGCCAGCCGCCCGCCCAAATCCGTTCATTACTCATCGGTCAGCTGGAAGTTATCTATCAAGCGCGTCGCGCCCACCCGAGCGGCGATCACCAGCAGGGGCGGTCCCGCGTCGCTCGGAGGTTCAAAGGTTTGCGGGTCTACGGCGAGCGCGTAGTCGAGGCTCATGCCCTCCTCCCGTGTCACTACAGCTGCCATCGCGGCTTCGATCTCGGCCGTGGATCCGTCAGCCTCATATACCTCGCGACCTCGCTGCAGCGCGCGCCACAACAGGGTTGCCCGTGTTCGCTGTTCCGGTGAGAGATAGACGTTGCGGCTGCTCAGAGCGAGGCCGTCCGCCTCGCGCACCGTCGGACCCACGATGATCTTGATAGGGAAGTCGAGATCCACGACCAGACGCTTGACGACTGCAACCTGTTGCGCGTCCTTCTGTCCAAAGAAGGCCTTATCCGGACGAACCTGGTTGAAGAGCTTCGCGACCACCGTCGCTACCCCATCGAAATGTCCCGGACGCGCCGCGCCCTCGACGATCTGTCCCAGACGGCCGGTTCGCACGGAGACCTGCGAGCCCTCCCGATACATCTCCGTAACCGGCGGCACGAAGACGATATCTACCTTCTCCATCTCTGCGAGCTCGAGATCGCGCGCTTCCGTGCGGGGGTATTGGGCGAGATCGTCCGTCGGCGCGAACTGCAACGGGTTCACGAAGATGCTGAGCACGACCACGTCGCACTCGGATCGCGCCGCACGCAGCAACGACAGATGGCCATCGTGCAGCGCCCCCATGGTGGGGACGAGTCCGACAATGCGACCATCGCCGGCGGCCCCGGTCACCATGTCACGCAGCTCTGCAACCGTTCGGGCGACCCTCATGCCGACTCCAGAAGCTCTATTAGGTCGGGATGTGCGGTGGGCTCGAGCCGGCCCGACAAGCGTGCCGCGCTGAGCGTCAAGCGAGCGGCATGGAGGTATGCCGTACGCAGTTCCCTTGATTCCCCGAGAGCCGTCAGATGGGCCTGCACCGTAGGGACATCGCCTCGCACGATTGGTCCGGTTAAGGAGTCACCCGGTCCACGATCGAGGGCATTGGACAGGACCCCGGATGCAAGCGGGGCGAGGACCTCGGCGGCGCTCTCGATCTCCGCGGCCCGCAGCAGCTCGTAGGAGATCGTGAGAAGCGCGGTCAGACCATTGGCGGTTGCAGCCGCAGCGGCATGCCACAGAGGCCGCGCGTCCTCGGATACCGCGATAGGTATCCCGCGTAGGTCCTCGCGGACCAGCCGCGCGGCCCAGACCTCGGCAGTCGGCGAGGTCGTAATTCCCCACGCCGATCCCGGGAGGCGAGCGACCGCGGTGTCGAGATCCGGACACGCCTGGACAGGGTGCAGTGCAACCGCGGCCGCCCCTCGCCGCGCGACCTCCGCCAACGGCTCGACGCCGATCACTCCGGCGAAGTGTGCGACCACGCTCGAGGAATCGACCACCGATGAGAGGCGACGGGCAATGAGCTGGACCGCGTGGTCGGGCACGCCGAGCAAGAACAGATCGGCGGATGGAATGCGTTCGTTCAAATCGAAGACAGGCGCGTCCAGATATTGAGACGCGCGGCGCGCGGAATCGGCACTGCGCGATGCGACACCTATGGTGCTGTGCCCGGCCTGAGCGAGGAGATGAGCCACGGCCGTCCCGACCGTGCCCGCGCCGATCAGGGCAACGCGGAGGGGGGCCGAAGGGAGTGCGGTCGTCGACATCTACACGCTCCAGTCCACGTGGGTACCGGTCGTTAGCGCGATCCTACGGTCCGATGCTCGTCTTCAACTCCGCAGTGCTCGGCCCGGCGGTCGCCGAGAGCGTCCACCGGGCAACGGAGGTTTTAGCGAACGGCCTTGCGCATCAGATCCGTTCGCCCCTGTGAGGAGTCCAGCCAGATGATCAGTCCCCCCGATGCCAACGCCGGGTAGGCCTGGTCACCGCGGTTCTCCGTCACAAGAGTGGGGACGCCTCCGGACGCCGCCACCACCCATGCGTCGCGTCCGACATCGGCGTTCGCCACTGTGTCCGGACTCGCTTCCTCGATCGCATAGCCGAACTCATCCGAGTACGTGGCCAGCGTCTTCGTGGCCGAAACCAGTGGCGGTGGCGTGATCCCGACCCAGATCGGAGAGAAGTCCGGATTGTCTTCCGGCACGACGACCTGCACCCTGGTGGACCCGAGAGCGGCTCGCATGATGCCGCCGACCCCGTCATTGTTGGTGTCCTGATACCAGTAGACGAACCCAGGGCCAAGGCCCGGAGGGCCGATAAAGGACTCGGCCGAGGGTGGGTTGATAGTCACGCGCTTGCCCGTCGCGAGATTTTTCAATCCGATCTTGGTTATGGAGGTCGAGCTCGAAATGTCGCCTACGTCCCACCACGCGACCCAATCGCCTCTGACCTGCGGTTGGAACTGCTCGCCGGGACGCGTCACCACCTTCTGGATCGGCTTGCCCATGTAGCGGGCGTAGATGTCGGTGCCGGAGTTGCCGAAGTTCTCCCACGCGATCAGGTTGCCGGCCACCGCCGGCCACCACTGGATCGTCGGACCGCTGGCGACAGTCTTTACCGGGCCCCCGAGCACGCGGGTGTGTATATCTAGGTTCAGCCCGGCGTCCTCCGTACGGGAGTGAGCCCACACGGCTCGCTTGCCGGATAGGTCGGGTTGCTCGTCGTTGAAGGTCGATTGATTTTCGTCTTCACCGACCTTGATCAACTGCCCAGAGCCATCGACGTTGCCGACGAAAAGCTGAAGGGGCTTGCAGCAGATGTCTGCCTTGTCGGCGTAGTCACCGATGATGAACCGTCCGCCCGAGGTCTGGTGACGGGCGAAGAAGGTCCCGACGGGAGCGACATTACGCAGCCGGATGGTCCCGTCGATTCCACCGGATGGCGTGTCCCAACCCTGGACGATTCCCTTGTCCGTAAATGCCTGCTCGATCGCGGCGATGTCCTCGGGCGAGGCGTTCAGTGACCGCGCCGCTTCCACGATGGCCAGTCGGCCTCCATAGAAATCCTGGAGCGGGTCGGTGAACTCCGCCAACGCCGTGTAGATGTAGCGATCGGCCTTGGCCCCACCGAGCGTCTCTCGAATATCCCAGAGCGCGCCGGCGTAGATGGTCGAGTTGAAATGCACGCCCCCACTGTCGAAGTCGGTGAGGTAGTAGATGTGGTCCGTCGCGCGGCGCTCGTCGTTCAAGTCACGCAGCGGGCACTGCCACACCCTGGGATCGACATTGGGGTGCTTGCAAAGATCCTCGCCGATCTCGCCTACGTTGGGGGCTCTCATGTCCCCCCCGTAAGCCACCTCGACCTCAACCGCTTCGCCGAAGTAGTCCGAATAGGCCTCGTTCATTGCGCCGGACTGGTTTATGTAGGCGAGGTTGCCTGTGAACTGCGTGACGCCGTGCGTCAGCTCATGCGCCACCACGTCCAATGCCGCCGACAGCGGGTGCAGGTCCGTCGGGTCTGGGTTTCCATAGACCATCTGCCGGCCGTCCCAGAACGCGTTGAACAACGGCCTCCCGGCGTCGGACACGTTGACAGTGGAGATGATGTCCATGCCCTGGTCATCGATCGAGTTGCGTCCGAGAGCCTCGAAGAACTCGTAGGTCTTTCCGGCGTTGAAGTGAGCATCCACCGCGCCGCTGTCGGTGTCCTCTCCCGAGAAAACCCTCGTCGCCGACTTGACGATGTTGTCGTCGGTGCCGGTGTAGAGCCCGGCTCCGCGCGCGTCGTGAGTGGTTATCTCGCCGCCGCTCGACGCGAACATCGCCCGCGATCGGTCACGCATCTCAAAGCTGGTCCCGCGTTCAAATACCCGCAGCTCAACTGTCTCGCCGTGAGATGTGAGCCCGCTGCCGACGGCCGGACCATCGGTATGGAGATTGTTGAAGGAGAGATCCGCGGCCCCCGTATGAGCGTTGATGAATACCTCTTGCTTCGCGGGCGCGCCGAATCGGGTCCCCCATATCGTGAAGTGATAGGTGAGCGCGCCGCGGCCGAACGGCAGGATCTCGAGACCGTGTGCCTCAACACGCTGTGGCACGACCGGCCTGACGCGCAACTTCCCCATGAGGCGCGCCGCTTGTGCATCGATCTCGGGCGTCACGTCGACCTGCAAATCCGAAAACACGTGTCCATTGGCAGACACGACCCTGTGGCCGTCACCCGCGTCCGTCAGATGGACGAGATACTGCGCGCCCCATACAGGGACGCCACGATGGAATTGGGCAAATCGGACCGTCGTCGACCGGCCGCGCGTTTCCGTATTCAAGTGTCGCAACTCGGACCCATCGAGCCGGAAAAGCCCAGGGTGACTCGCGAGAAAGCTGCGAGCGGCGCGCTCCGGCCCCCCGGCCCGCACGACGTCTTGAATCCCCGTGACGAATGTCGGTACGGAGCTGGTCGCGGCGCGGACGATCTCCAGGCGCGGGGCCCGGGCTCCTACCGGCACTGAACTCAGAGCGCCGGCTAGTAGAAATCCGATGCCGAAAAGAGACGTCTTTCTCACAGGGGCTCCCCCATCTCAAC
>DATADF010000152.1:0-19922 GCA_036258695.1 Actinomycetota bacterium | reverse complement strand
GGCGACATCACCACCCAAGCCGTAATCCCGCCCGGCCGGCACGGCTCCGCCCAAATCGAGCTACGGCAGCCGGCTGTCCTCGCGGGATTGCCGGTCGCGAGGGAGTGCTTCGCGCTGCTGAGCGCGGACGTTCAATGGGATACCGACTACAGGGATGGCCAGCATGCTGCTCCCGGTCCCATCGCTCGGGTCACGGGCCCGCTCCGGGCGCTTCTGACGGCCGAGCGGACGGCTCTCAATCTGCTCGGTCGACTGTCCGGCATCGGGACACTGACGGCTCAGTACGTCGCGGCCGTTGCCGACACCCCGGTCCGTATCATCGATACGCGCAAGACCACTCCGGGGCTGAGGGTTCTCGAGAAGTACGCGGTGCGGGTTGGCGGTGGCTTTAATCACCGCTTCGGACTCGATGACGGCGTGCTGATAAAGGACAACCACATCGCCGTCGCCGCAGGGGTGACCGAGGCATTAGGCCGAGCCCGCGAGTCATTGCCCCATGGGCTGCGCGTACAGGTCGAGGTGGCAAGTCTTGAGGAACTCGATGAGGCGCTCGCCGCCGGCGCCGATGCAGTCTTGCTCGACAACATGACACCGGAGATGGCCCGAGCGGCCGTGGCCCGGGCCGGCGGGAAAGTGTTTCTCGAGGCCTCCGGCGGGATCACGCTCGACAATGTGCGGGAATACGCAGCGACCGGAGTCGATTTCATCTCTATAGGTGCGCTTACTCACTCGGCGCCTGCGATCGACTTCTCGATGGAAGTGAACAAATGATCCGGCCAGTAATGTTGTTGAGTCAATGACACCGCCAGAACCCTACGAACGTTGCTGGGCGGGTCACTAGATGGTTTTAACCCCTGAGGCCCTCCGAAGCGTTGATGAGGCTTGGTCGGCCGAGGTGCGGGCGGAAGCCCGACGCCAAGACGCCGTAATCCTGGCGCACAACTATCAGGTGCCCGCGATCCAGGATGTGGCCGACTTCGTCGGCGACTCGCTCGAGCTGTCTCGTGCCGCGGCGGGGACCGATGCATCGACGATTGTGTTCTGCGGCGTCCACTTCATGGCCGAGACCGCAAAAATCCTGTCCTACGACAAGCGTGTCCTGATCCCAGATCTGAGAGCCGGTTGTTCACTCTCGGCCTCGATCACAGCCGACCAGTTGCGGGCCTGGAAGGCGGAGCACCCCGGTAGCGTAGTCGTGAGCTACGTGAATACCTCGGCCGCCATTAAGGCCGAAAGCGACTACTGCTGCACGTCGGCAAACGCCGTCAAGGTCGTGCAAGCCATCCCTCCGGACAAAGAGATCCTCTTTCTTCCCGACATGTTTCTTGGCGCCCATGTGGAGCGCGTCACCGGTCGCAACATGCACATCTGGATGGGTGAATGTCATGTGCACGCGGGAATCGAGCCGTCGCACCTAGAGGCGACCATGCGCTCGCATCCGGACGCCGATCTATTGATCCATCCCGAATGCGGATGCACGTCGCACGCCCTCTACATGCTGGCCGAGGGCGATCTCGCGCAAGACCGCACGTTCGTCTTGAGCACCGGTGGAATGGTGAAGCACGCGCGCAAGTCGGAGGCGTCGGAGTTCATCGTCGCGACGGAGACCGGGATGCTCCACCGGCTCAGGAAGGAAAACCCGCACGCGAACTTCCTGCCCGCCACTCCGTCCGCCGAGTGCCGCTATATGAAGACGATCACTCCCGAGAAACTGCTCGAGTGCTTGCGCACCGGGCAATACGAGGTGGATGTGCCGAAAGACATCGCCCAGCGCGCGCGCCTAGCGATCGAGCGGATGCTCGCCATCGTCTGATATCGGTCGACAGTCTCTTTGAGTGTGCCGGGCGTTACTCGAAGACCAACGGGCAGTGGTTACGTGGCGTCGACGGTCGGGTGGATCGCGGGCTTTCTCGGACCACTATTTGTGGCGGCCGCTCTCCTCTATAACTGGTCGCGTCGCTACGAGTCGTGGGGCTTCGAGTACATGCTGCTTATCCCGGTTGCTCTTCTCAACTTACTGGCCGTTGCTCCGACGGCATCTTCTCTACTGTTGAGGCTGCGAGGCCACGAAGATGCCTCGACTACTGCGCGGTGGGAGATCGTCCTTGGCTTGGCAGCCGCTCTATTGGCCTGGGTCGTGCCGCTACTCGCACCTGCTCTGTTAGTCGCGCTCCCGGCAGTGCCGGTAGTGGCCCGTGGAATAACTTTGCGCCGTAGCCGTCCAGCGCTGCCGAGCTAGTCCCTGCCGCCGCTCCCGGAGCCCGGCCCCCCAAAGATCAGGACTTGAGGCGTGCGTTGAACTCGTTCATCGCACTCTGGGCCCCCTCTTGGACTATGCGCTCCACCGCGTCGGCGGCGCGCCCCAGCAGGTCGGAAAGCTCCTTCTTTTGGGCGGCCGAGAAATCAGAAAGGACGTAGTCGGCGGGGTCCTGCCGGCCCGGAGGACGTGAGATGCCGACACGTACTCGGAGAAAATCTTTCGTACCGAGGTGGGATGCGAGAGATGCGAGGCCGTTGTGTCCCGCCGTGCCCCCTCCACTTTTCAGACGCACTTCGCCGAACGGAACGTCCAGTTCGTCGTGCACGACGATCAGGCGTTCCGGGCCGACTTTGTACCAACGCAGAAGCTCTCGGATCGGACGGCCGGACTCGTTCATGTAGCTCATTGGGCGAGCCAACACCGCGCTTTGCCCGCCCACATTCACTTCACTGACCAGGCAGCCGCTCTTGTGACTTTTGAGGCGCGCCGATGCACGCTCAAGCAGCTCGTGCAGAACCATGGCGCCGGCGTTGTGACGGTTAGTTGCGTAGCGCTCGCCCGGATTGCCCAACCCGACGATGATCCAGCGGTCGCGAGCATCGGGCGACCGCCGGAACAATTTCATCTCGCGGGGCTCGGATCAGCCCTCGGACGGCGGTGTTTCTCCTTCGGCCGGCATGCGCTCGCCCTCGCCTGGAGCTCCCCCTTCGGAGGTCGGCTCCGCCGCCTCGGCCGCTTCGGCCGCCGCTTCCTCCTCGGGAGCTTCCTCGGCCGGACCCGCGACCTCCGCCACCATCGCCTCGAGCTGCTCCTCCGAGATCGGAGCGGCAACCGACACGACGACTGCTGCAGGGTCGTTCAGGATGTGGAACTCGCGGCCCTCGGCTAGATCCGACACGCGCAGAGTGTCTCCGATCGTAAGACCCGAGATGTCGGCATCGACATGCTGAGGCACTTGCGTCGCGAGGCAGCGAACATGCACTTGCGACAACGGTTGCTCCAGGATGCCGCCTTCTTTCACACCGGGAGCCTCGCCGACGAGGTGGACAGGCACGTCGACCTCGACCTCTTGAGTGCGGTCGACCTTGACGAAGTCGGCGTGCAGGACGGTGCCGCGTACCGGATCGGTCTGCAGCTCCTTGGTCAGGGCGAGAATGCTCTCGCCGTTCACCTGCAGGTTTAAAAGGACGTTCATTCCGGCGTCCGAATGGAGCGCGGTTACGTACTCGCGACGATCCACGGAGATCGACAGAGGATCCATGCCCCTGCCGTAGACGACGGCCGGCACCCGCCCGGAAGACCGAGCGCGGCGCGCTGCTCCCTTACCGGACTCCGAACGTAGTTCGGCATTGATGTTCAGTTCGGCCATCGTGTTCCTCCGTAAACGCTAGTCAGGACGCGCTCGCTCGGCCGGCGGAGTCACGGGAGCAAGCGATTTTCGCCTGCGGATTCTACCCGGTCAGGGGCGGAGCACGATCTTGATCGCGCCGTCTTGCTTCTTCTGGAACATCTCGTAGGCCCCGGGAGCCTCGTCCAAGGGAAGGACATGTGTAGCGAGATCACTCGTGCCGAGCGGATCCTCGTCGTCCAATAGAGGCACGATTTGATCGGTCCAGCGCCGCACGTTTGCTTGGCCCATCCGCACGCTTATCTGGCGGTCGAAGAGATCGCCCAAGGGGAACATGTGCATGGCGCCGGTGTACACGCCTGAGATGGAGATCGTCCCACCCCGCCGCACGGATGCGAGCCCGGCGTGCAGCGCCTTCAAACGGTCGGGTTGAATTTTGGTTGTGGCAAGAATGGAATCAATCATGGAGCCGTCGGCCTCCATGCCGACCGCGTCGATCACACTGTCCGCCCCTCGGCCCTCGGTCAGATCCTTGATTGCGTCGACCGCATCGACCTCGGTGAAGTCGATCGCTTCGACCCCGTGACGTCGAGCCATGGCGAGCCGTTCCGGCACTTTGTCGATGCCGATTACGAGGCGCGCTCCGAAATGCAGCGCCACGCGTGCGGCCATCTGTCCGACCGGACCGAGGCCCCACACCGCAACGGAGCTGCCCTGCCGTACATCGGCATACGCAACCGCCTGCCACGCGGTTGGCAGCACGTCCGACAAGTAGAGAAAGCGCTCGTCGGGCGGACCTTCCGGCACCTTGATCGGCCCGAAGTGAGCTTGCGGAACTCTGAGGTATTCGGCTTGCCCACCCGGCACGGCTCCGTATAGGTGTGTGTAACCGAAGAGGCTCGCGCCCTTCTTCGTCGCGGTGTTCTGCGTGGTCTCGCACTGCGAGTACATCTCGAGCCCGCACATGAAGCAGCGGCCGCACGAGATGTTGAACGGCACCACGACTCGGTCGCCCGGGGCGATGTGGGCGACCTCTGACCCCACCTCTTCGACGATCCCCATAGGCTCGTGGCCGATAACGTCGCCCTCTTTCATCACCGGGCTCAGCTTGCTGTAGAGGTGGAGATCGGAACCGCAGATCGCTGTCGAAGTGATTCGCACGATGGCGTCGGTAGGTTCCTCGAGTTTCGGATCGGTGACCTCTTCGACGCGCACGTCTTCCTTGCCGTGCCAGACAACTGCTCTCACGATCGGCGCCTCACATCTGGCGGGATCCGACTCCGCTTGTGATCTCTCGATGGCGTAGGCGACCGCCTGCGTGGGGATCCAGGGGAGGCGTATCGAGCCCCGCGCTCTCCCGCAGTCCATCGATCAGATCCTTTACCGCATCAATTGACGTGCGCGTCGGCTTCCAGCCCAGTTCCGTGGTGGCCCTCGTCCCATCCATCAGGGGAGCCTGCATCGCCATGTCCACCCATCCCGGCGGAGTGGGCTGAAGTCGCAGCTTCCATGTGATGTTGGCGCCGGCCCGCACGACTCGGGGCGAAACGCGCACAACCCGCGCCCCGAGGATCTCCGCGATCGTGGGGAAGTCGAGGATTGGGTCGGCCGTGATGTTGAAGGCGCCTCTGACGTCTTGCATTGCCGCGAGCCGGTAGGCCTCCCCGACGTCGAGAGAGTGAACCGCCTGGAACCGAAGACCCGGGATGTTGGGAATTACCGGGATCCATCCGCGCCGCAGTATGCGATTCGGCAGGAAGGGGCCGAAGAACAGTCGTCGCACCTCGGCTCCGCTTTCCTTCTTGAAGATGAGCGCCGGTCGCAGTCTCACGATGCGCATTTCGGGATGGGCTGGTTCGAACTCGTCCAGCACCGCCTCTACCTCGCCTTTATGACGTGAGTAGAAGCTTGTGGCGATGCCGCGCGCGGGCCAGGACTCGTCCACCGTCCCCTCTTTGGGCCCGGGCGAGTAAGCGCCGACCGATGAGGCATAGACAAGCGCGGGAACCTTCGCTGCCGCGGCGGCCTCGAATACTCGGATGCTGCCGTCCACATTCGTGCGTCGAACCAGCTCGAGATCGCGCGACGGCTGTATCAGCCACGCCAGGTGGATCACGACGTCTGCGCCCGACAGGATCGGTACGAGGTCAGATTCGGTCACATCGGCAGCCACCCACGTTGTCTTGGGAACGCGGCTCGTGGGGAGTCGCCGGGCGATTCCGACGATTGAGTCAACAGCCGGGTCGTCGACGAGCGCGTTTAGAACGCTGGTCCCTACGTTTCCCGTCGCTCCGGTGATTGCTATTCGCACGTCTCGCCCTTACCCATCGGCCCAGGAGCAAAATCGCCCGCTCTTAGACTGGATCGGCCATGGCATCACTCGCGCCCTTGTTAAATCTGCTTCCCGAAACCCACCTGAGCGAGTTGCTCGCTTCCGAGCGCCCGATCACGGTGTTGGAACCCGCGCGGCCGTTCTTACTTGCCGCGCTGGTTCGGCATCTCGAAACACCCGTTCTCGCGATCACAGCCAGGGCAGAGGACGCGGAACACCTGGCCACCGACGCGCGCGCATTCCTGGGGCCTGACGGAGCGGCTGTATTTCCCGGTTGGGAGGTCCTTCCCGGAGAGCCGTTATCGCCGTCGGTCGAGACGATGGGTCGACGCGTGCATGCGCTGGCCAGGCTTCGACGCGGTGACAACTTTCTTTTAGTGACGACCGCGCAGGGGGCGACGCAGCAAGTAGCGCCTCCAATGGCCGATCTGCCCGAACTCGAATTTCGACGGGGCGACTCTCTAGATCTGGACGAGGTGGCTACGGCCCTTGTCGAGATGGGCTTCGAGCGCAACTACATGGTGGAGCGCAGAGGTGAATTTGCCATCAGGGGCGGGCTTCTCGACATCTTTCCTCCCGCGTACGAGCGCCCGGTACGGATCGAGCTCTGGGGCGACGAGGTCACTTCGCTGCGCCGGTTCGCCCTCGCCACACAACGGTCCTTAGAGGAGGTCGATCAACTCTTCGTCGCTCCGTGTCGTGAAGTTCGTCCGGACGCGGCGACCCGGGCCCGGGCGGCGGAGCTCGCCGATGCCACGGGCGACCCCGCTCTGTTGCAGCTTGCGGAGGGCATCATCACGCCTGGGATCGAACGTCTGCTGCCGGAGCTAAGCGGCGGTTTGGTTCCCCTGACTCAGCTGCTTCCCGAGCGGTCGCCGGTTGCAGTGCTCGATCCCAAGCCGGTGCGCGACCGAGCCGACGAGGTTCTCGAGCAAGTCCGCGAGTGGTCGGCAAGCTCGGAGGCCGCCGAGGCGCACTTCGTGACCTTGGAGGACGCGCTCGCAGGCTCACGTCCTGTGCTGATGCTTACAAGCTTCACCGAACCCGGCGCGCCCGCTCTCGAGGTTGAAAGCTGGACCGCCACTACCGGCAAGCCCGATCTAGTTGCCGATCGCATCGGCGAGCTGAAGCGCAGTGGCTACCGAGCGGTGATCGCGGCTTCGTTGCCCGATACCGCGCTCAGCTTGCAGCGCAATCTCGCCGCACGCGGACTTCGCTTCGACATCACCGACACGGTTCCCGGCCCCGAATCTCAGTCAGGCGGATGGATCGTCGTGACGGAGCTCGGCCGTGGGTTTGTCTTAGGCCCCCCGGCAAAACTTGCTCTGGTCGCCGAGTCGGATCTCACCGGCCGCCGGTCGGGAGCCGCTCGACGCCGCCTAGCCGCTCGCCGGCGTGAATCCTCGGGACCTCTCGATCTGGACCCGGGTGACTTTGTGGTTCACGAGATCCATGGCATCGGTCGTTACGCGGGAATGGTCGATCGCGATCTCTTGGGAGTCCACCGCGAGTACCTGATTATCGAATACGCCAAGGACGACAAGCTCTACGTGCCGAGCGATCAGGTCGATCTGGTGTCCCGCTACGTCGGTGGCGAAGACCCGAAGCTGAATCGGCTTGGATCTCCGGAATGGGCCAAGACGAAGTCGCGCGTCCGGCGCAGAGTTCGAGAGATCGCACGCGAGCTCGTCCAGCTGTACGCGGAACGCATGCGGGCGCGTGGTTACGCATTCGGACCCGATACTCCATGGCAGCGCGAGCTCGAGGACACGTTCCCCTACGAGGAGACTCCGGACCAGCTGCGCGCTATCGATGAAGTCAAGGACGATATGGAACGAGAGACCCCCATGGACCGCCTCGTCTGCGGTGACGTCGGCTACGGCAAGACCGAGATCGCAGTGCGAGCCGCGTTCAAGGCCGTCACCGCAGGCAAACAAGTAGCTGTGCTCGTGCCGACGACGATTCTGGCTCAGCAACATCACGCGACGTTCGTCGAACGCTTTCGAGCTTTCCCCGTGCGAGTTGAGATGCTCTCCCGTTTCTTGTCGGAGTCGGAGATGCGCGAGGTCGTCGCGGGGTTGAAAGCCGGAAAGGTAGATGTCGTTATTGGTACGCACCGCCTCCTTCAGCCGGACGTCGCGTTCTCCGATCTCGGACTAGTCGTGGTGGACGAGGAGCAACGGTTCGGCGTGGACCAGAAAGAGAAACTCAAGCGACTCCGAACGAGCGTCGACTTCTTGACGCTGACCGCTACCCCGATCCCGCGAACGTTGGAGATGGCCATGTCCGGGATCCGCGATCTGTCGGTAGTGGATACTCCGCCGGAGAATCGGCACCCGGTCCTGACTTATGTGGGGGATTTCGACGAGGAGACCGTCCGGTCTGCGGTGCGACGAGAGATCCTCCGTGACGGGCAGGTCTTCTACGTGCATCCGCGTGTGCGCACCATCGACCACGCGGCGCGGCGATTGCGCGACATCGTTCCCGATGCCCGGATCGGTGTTGCCCACGGCCAGATGGACGAGAAGCTGCTCGAGCAAGCGATGGTCGATTTCGGCGACAAGAAGACCAACGTCCTCGTCTGCACCACGATCATCGAATCGGGCCTCGACATTCCCACCGTGAACACGCTCATCGTGGAACGTGCGGACCTGCTCGGGTTGTCACAGATGTATCAGCTGCGCGGTCGCGTCGGTCGTGCTCATGAACGGGCGTACGCGTACCTGTTCTTCCCACCCGAACGCTCGCTGACCGAGGCGGCCTTCGAGCGTTTGAAGACCATCGCCGAACATTCGGGCCTCGGATCGGGACTGCGCATAGCGATGAGGGATCTGGAGATTCGCGGAGCGGGAAATCTGCTGGGCGCGGAACAACACGGCCATATCGCCGAGGTCGGATTCGAGCTGTACGTGAAGCTGATGGGCACCGCGTTCGATGAGATGAAGGGCCTGCCTTATCGCGAGGACACCGAGATTCGGATCGATCTACCCCTGCAGGCCTTCATCCCGCGCGCGTACATCGCGGACGAGAACGTTCGCCTGGAGGCGTACCGCCGAATCGCTTCCATCCGAGACGCGGAGGACCTCGCGGAGACCCGTGCCGAGCTGGAGGATCGATACGGCAAGCCGTTGCCGGATCCGGTTGTCGAATTGCTCAAGGTTGCCGAGTTGCGTGCGCTCATGGCATCCGCGGGGATAAAGGAAGCCGCAACCGTCGCCGGACACCTACGCATTCGTCCACTCGAACTTGCGGACTCCCGACAGGTCAGGCTCGAAAGACTGGTTCCGACGGCTGAGTGGCGAAGCGCAACGAGAACCCTGTTGATCCCGGAGAAAGAAGTGCGTGCCGCCGCCGGCGGTGACATCGTTGGCTGGGTGGGCAAACTCCTCGAACAGTTAACCTCATAGTGGTGAAACGCTTCCTCGTTCTTGCTTCGTTCGCGCTCGTTCTGAGTTCCTGTGCAGAGTTGCTGGAGCCGGCTGCTGCCGTCGTGGACGGCAAGAAGATCACGATCGATGACGTCAACCGTGCGGTCGAGGAATTCAGAGCCAGTGCGGAGTTCAAGCAATTGGGGGGCGGTCAAGACGAGGGCGCGCTGATCCGGCAGTTCGAACAAACGCATCTGGCACAACTCGTCCGCCGCGCGGTGTTCGAGCCACGGGCAGCGGAGTTCGGTATTCGCGTAACCGACAAGGACGTGCAGGAGCGACTCGAGGAGATCAAGTCCAGTTTTCCCTCCCAGGGCGCCTTCGAGGAAGCACTCCGGGAGCAGGGCCTGACGTTGGATGTCTTAGAAGGTCTGGTTTACGACCGTGTGCTCGAGGAGCAGCTGCGTGCCGAAGTGACGAAAGAGGCGGGAGCGACGGAAGCCGAGCTGCGCGCCTACTACGAAGACAACTTAGACAAGTACCGAGAGACCGAGGTGTGGCACATCCTCGTCAACCAAAGGGGCCGGGCCCAGCGGCTTTATGAACAACTGCAGGCGACGAGTGAAGAGGACTTCGAGAACACCTTCCGTCGGCTCGCTCGACGTCACTCCGAGGATCGCCAAAGCGGTGAGGACGGCGGCTACCTCGGATTTTTCACCCCCGGAACTTTCGTTCAACCCTTCGAGGAAGCCGCGAGCACACTGAAGGTGGGCGAGCTGTCCAGACCTGTGAGGAGCGAGTTCGGCTTCCACGTCATCTGGGTCACCGATCGACGAACGCGGACGTTCGAGCAGGCCCGCGCCCTGATCGAAGACGAAATCTCCGACCCCGCCGAAGACGCGGCGTGGCAGAAGTGGGTTGAGGAGGCTTACGAAGAAGCCGACGTGCGGATCAATCCCCGCTACGGCGAGCTCAATGTTGAGACGTTGCAGATCGTGGATCAATCGGCCGAGTCCATTCCCGGCGCCGAGGTCCCACCTCCGCTCTCGCCATCCGTCTCGCCGACGAACTGACGGGGTTCGCTCTGCCACTGTTGGTTGTGCCTCTGGCCCCCGACCAGACCGAGCTATTGACGTTGGGCGAGTGGGAGCAATTAGTGGCGGCAGGGTCTGTTGCGTTTGAACGCTCCGACCATCCTCTCCGGGACAGGCTCGAGGCTGTGGGCGTTTACGTAAGCAGCTTCACCGGCTCACTTCGCGACGAGGGCGCCTTCGTGGTGGATCCGGATTCGGATCGCATTGTCGAGCTGGCGCGAAGCGGAGCGAGGATCAGCCCGGGATCGGGCACGCCGCCCGACGATCTCGCAGCGGCCCATGGCGCGCCGGTGGCCCTCGCGGCAACCGCGGCTTTGACCACGCTGGTTCAGATCATGGCGCGCCTCCGCAGCGAAGACGGCTGCCCGTGGGACCGCGAGCAAACACACGCTTCGCTGAGCGTGCACCTGCTCGAGGAGGCCTACGAGGTCGTGGATTCCATCGACCGTGACCAGCTTGGGCGCGAGCTGGCGGAGGAGCTCGGCGACGTCCTTCTCCAAGTGGTGTTCCACTCCCGTCTGGCTGAACAGGACGGCCGCTTCAATGTCGCCTCCGTCGCGCGGGCCATATCGGACAAGCTCGTTCGACGACACCCACATGTATTCGGCGACGTCGAGGTATCGGGAGCCGACGAGGTAGTCACCAACTGGGAGACGCTCAAGGCGGCCGAGAAGGACGGCGACGCAGTGGACGAACTTCCGACTGCGCTTCCGGCATTGCTCGCAGCGCACAAGACCTTCAAGCGAGCGGCCAGGCTCGGCTGGCAAAGCGATGCCCCCCTTGCTCGCCAGGAAGCTCGAGCGCTCCTGGATTCGGACGAGCCGCTGGATGTCGGGGAGCTTCTTCTTCGGAGCGCGGCGCTGGCCACCGCTCTCGGCGTGGATCCCGAAGCGGCCCTGCGCGGAGCCCTGCGCCGATTCCGCGAAAGCCTCTGAAATGTTGCTAACCTGCAAATGATCTGTTGAAGGAGTCAAGTTGAGTGAAATAGTGCTCGTTAGAGCGCGCGAAATCCTGGACTCGCGCGGGAACCCCACGGTCGAGGCCGAGGTCGGGCTTGCCTCGGGAGCCTCGGGTCGCGCCGCGGCCCCCTCGGGCGCATCGACCGGCGCGGGTGAGGCCCACGAACTGCGCGACGGGGACTCTCGCTACCGCGGGAAAGGCGTCGGTCAGGCAGTCGAGAACGTGAACGGCCCCATAGCGGCCGAGATCACGGGTCACGAGGCATTCGACCAACGCGGGCTGGACGTCGCCCTACGTGACCTCGACGGGACCGACAACAAGGCGAGACTCGGTGCCAACGCGATCCTGGCCGTCTCTCTCGCAACCGCGCGCGCTGCGGCGGACGAATTGGGAGTTGCGCTGTTCAGGTACCTCGGCGGGCCCAATGCCCACACCTTGCCGGTCCCCTTGTTGAACGTATTGAACGGGGGAGCTCACGCCGACAATTCCGTGGACTTCCAGGAGTTCATGATCGCTCCGATCGGAGCGGCTTCACTTTCCGAAGCCCTTCAATGGGGCGCCGAGACCTATCACGCGCTGAAAAAGACGCTCGAGGACCGTGGCCTGGCCACAGGCGTCGGAGATGAGGGGGGATTTGCGCCTGATCTGGCGACAAATTCCGAGGCCGCCGATCTCCTGGTACAAGCAATCGAGGCCGCGGGGTACGAGCCCGGCCGCGATATCGCGCTCGCACTTGATCCCGCGACCTCCGAGCTGCACGAAGAGGACGGCTATCGCTTGGCCTCCGAAGACCGCTTCTTGGCATCCGACGAACTCGTGGACCTGTGGGCAGATTGGGTCGAGCGCTACCCAATCGTCTCGATAGAAGACGGAATGGGTGAGGACGACTGGAAAGGATGGATGGCTCTGACCGAGAGGTTAGGCGATGCGGTCCAGCTGGTCGGTGACGATCTGTTCGTCACGAACCCCGAGATTCTTCAGCGAGGCATCGACGAGGGAGTCGCTAACGCAACCCTCGTGAAACCCAACCAAATCGGGACGCTCACGGAGACACTTGACTGCGTGAGCTTGGCCCAGAGATCCGCCTATGCGACCGTCATCTCGCATCGCTCGGGAGAGACCGAAGACCCGACGATCGCGGACCTCGCCGTGGCGACGAATGCGGGTCAGATCAAGACGGGAGCACCGGCGCGCGGTGAGCGCACTGCCAAGTACAACCAGCTGCTCCGGATCGAGGACGCGCTCGGGGACGGGGCGCGCTATCCCGGGACGCGCGCGTTTCCGCGGTGGAAGCGACTATGACGGACGGCTCGGACGCATCGGCATCTCGTCGCAAGCCCAGTTCTTCAACGGGGACAAAAAAAGCCGAAAATACAGAGAAGAAAAAGGGCTTGGCCCGGCTCGGTATGGGACCGCAACTGCTGGCCGTGATATTGGTGATCGGCCTCGTCGGAGCCATGGCCATCGAGCCGACCCGTAAGCTCTTCGAACAGCGGGATCGCATCGCGGCAATGGAGACCAATCTGGTCAGACTGCGTCGGGTCAATCAGGGTTTGGCCCACCGGATAGAGCGACTGAAGGATCCCGACTACATCGAGCAGAGGGCTCGTGAGCAGATTGGCTTGGTCCGTCCCGGCGAGACCAGCTACATGGTCGTGCCGCCGAAGCGCAAGGGTTCGGCGGAGAAGCTCCGGCCGAAGGTCGAGACGAGGCCGACCACTGAAAAGCCGCTCGGCTTCGTCGATGGCCTGCTTCATTTCCTGGGGATTCTTTAGCTTCTCCCTACGCTCGTAATGTTGCAGCTATCGCACTGACGCACACCGTCGAGGACCAAGCGCTCGTGGAGGCCCAACTCGGGCGACTGACGCGCGGACGGTGGACCGTTGCGAAGCGGTGTCATCTCGGAATACCGATGGCCATAGAGAACCACCCGCGCCTCGACGACGGCAGCCCGTTTCCAACCTTGTTTTGGCTTACGTGTCCCATTCTCGTGAAGCGCGCGAGCGCGCTCGAGTCGGAAGGCGAGCTTGCTCGGATGACATCGGAGTTGCACTCCAGTGGCTCGCTCCGAGGGCGACTGGCCGACGCTATCGAGCGATATCGGGCCCGCCGCGATGCCCATGAGGATCTGAACGTGGAGGAGAAATCTCCGCCCGGAGGCGGTCCGAACCGCGTGAAATGCTTGCACGCGCATCTGGCGCACGAGCTCTCGGATCCGCCAAATCCAATCGGGGCATCTACGTTGGAGAAGGCGGGTTGGCCTGATTGCGTGGAACCCTGTTTCCGAGTGCCATGAGAGTCGCCGCCATCGATGTGGGCACGAATTCGACCCGGTTGCTGGTCGCGGAGGAAACGGCCGGCGGCTTCCGTTCGATAGACCGTCGAATGATCATCACCCGCCTCGGTCAAGACGTCGATCGCCGGCGACTGCTCGCCCCCCAGCCACTGCAGCGAACGCTCGAGGTGATCGCCGATTACTCGGCGATCTGCGGTGAGCTGGGCGTCGATCGGCTCCGCATTACCGGCACGAGTGCGGTTCGCGACGCGCGCAATCGAGAGGAGTTCTTTGCTGGTGTCCGCGCACTCACCGGCCAGGACGTCGAGTTGCTCTCGGGAGAGCGCGAAGCATCGACGACTTTTCTCGGGGCGATCTCAGACTTGCCCGGCGACGAAGTGACTCTCGTGGTCGACATCGGCGGGGGCTCAACCGAGCTGATCTCGGGACGCCGGGAGCCGGAACGACTCGTTTCGCTCGACATTGGGTGCGTGCGACTGTACGAAAAGCATCTGGCATCGGATCCCCCCGCCACAGACGAGCTCGAGGCTCTGCGCGCTGAGGCGGGGGAGGCGCTGGCCGGGGCCAAGGCGGAGTTGGCGACGGCGCCCGGCACTCGCCTGGTCGGCGTGGCGGGGACCGTCACCCAGCTTGCAGCCCTGCAGGCCGGGCTCCCCGTATACGACCCCGACGTCACGCATCACGCCGTCTTGTCGCACGGCGATGTCCGCAGATTGGCTCGACGGCTCGAGTCTCTGACCTACGAGCAGAGGAAGCGAATCAAGGGCCTGGTGCCGGGCCGGGCGGATGTCATCGTGGCGGGGGCCGAGATCCTGCTACAGGTCATGGAGATTTTCGACGCTGCCGAAGTGCTGGTTTCCGAAAAGGACATCCTCGATGGGCTGGTGATCGAGGTCCTGAGCGAGCCTGCTGCCGAAAAAGGCTGACCGCTTTAGAGGTAATTGCGCCGAAACTCTAGACAGAAGGCCGCCACCCCTGTAGTAGTTCCCTGGCGGCCGGGTTCCCGGCTGCGAGCCGATTAGGAGGTAGCCGTTGAACAGCCGCGTCAGGCAACTTGCCGTGCTCAGCGTGATAGCCCTGCTGGGCACTCTTTTTGTAGTCCCGAGTGCCGCTCAGGCACAGAACAACCTGACGATTCAGGTAAGTAACCCAATGCTCGTTGGTCCGAATTGTGACCCCCAAACCCAGAAGGGATGTCGGACCGGCGAATCGATGCGTTTTCTGGCACCGACGTTGAACGTCCACAAGGGCGACACTCTGACGTTCGATTTCGCTGGTTTCCATACGGCGTCGTTGTTGCCCGTAGGGCAGGACTGGCTTGCTTTTAGGGCGGCCAATACGGGTGGAGTTGGGAAGCCGTTTTCTGCTTTTATCCCGGATCCCGACGACACGACTGCCGATGGAGGCACCGCGGAAAGGCCCTCGATAAAACCTAATCCTGCGGTTGAGCGGCCCAGCATCGGTGGTGTACCGACGGACTGTGGGACGGAGGCCAACCCGTGCACGTACGACGGAGGGGAAGTCGTCAATTCAGGACTTCCCGGAGGACCCCCTCCTGTTCGCTTCAAGGTGACGATCGATGCCAACCCCGGATCGGGCTTTTGGGTGATGTGCTTCCTGCACACGCACATGGTCCTGCGTGTGAATGTTGTTGAGAACGCGGCTGCTGCGACGACACAGGCTCAAATCGACGCCGCGAAGGCATCCATGATCGCCTTCGACCGGGAGTGGGCCGAGTCGACCGACGCTCAACTGATAAACGCTCGGTCGAGCCACACGACCGCCTCGGGGGACCGAGTCTTTGACGTCAAGGCCGGTGTCGATAGTCACTGGGCGAATCTGAACGGCTTCTACCCCAAGAGGACAACCGTGCCCAAGGGATCGGTCGTTCGGTTCCACTGGGAGCAGCAGATCTACGAAGATCACACGGTGACCATGCCCCGACCTGCGGCGTTCTCGCTGTTCGACGAGTTCTTCGTACCCATGTGTGACCCGGATGGGGACTCGGGACCAGGCCCCGATACGCCGGGTAATCCGGACGCTCAGGACCCCAGTCAACTCTGCGCGAATCCCGCGCAACTTGAGTTCGACGTCACATCCCGCGTGTTCCATGGCTTTGGAGACGGCACGTTCACCGGAGCGTCGGATCTCGAGCACTCCGGCATACGCGGTGCGCAGTTCAGTAACGCTCCCTTCGACGTCCGATTCACGGCTCGTTCGGACAAGAAGGGCTGGGGCTTCTTTTGCATGCTTCACCCCATGGCGGGGCGAATCATCGTTAAGCCCGTCAGATAATTCAGAGGCTCGACAGCGAAGCGGCCCCCTTATGGGGGCCGCTTCTTTTTTTGGCGCGATAGCCTCGCTAGCCGTGAGCGACTTCGTCTGGCAGCCGACCCAGGCCCACATCGAGCAGGCGAACGTGACTCGTCTAATGCGGTCTCTCGGCGCCACCGATTACTGGGATCTCGTCCGCCGGTCCCAAGACGACATCGAGTCCTTCTGGGATGCAGTTATCAAGGACCTGGGCATCCACTTCTTCGCCTCCTACGACCAGATCCTCGATACGTCCGAGGGCATCGCGTGGCCGAAATGGTTCGTCGGCGGCCGGGTCAACCTGGCGCACAACTGTGTAGACCGACATGGAGCTTCCGAGCGCGCCGCGGCGCCCGCGATTCGCTGGGAGGGCGAGGACGGCGAGGTGCGCGAACTCTCGTACGGGAAGTTGGCCGCCGAGGTAGCCAAAGCGGCCAATGGGCTAGCGGAACTCGGCGTCGGTGAGGGAGACCGCGTCGCCGTCTACATGCCCATGGTGCCCGAGGCGGTTATCGCGGCGTACGCGTGCGCAAAGCTCGGAGCCATCTACCTGCCGATCTTCTCGGGCTTCGGCGCGCCAGCGGTTGCCGCGCGTTTGAACGACTCGCAGGCGAAGGTATTGATCACCGCGGATGGGTTCTGGCGACGGGGCAACGCCGTCGAGATGAAAAGCGTCGCGGATGAAGCGGTTGCCGCGGCACCTTCTGTCGAATGGGTGGTCGTGCTGAACCGGCTGCCACAGTTGAACGCTCCCACTACGGCTCGGGATGTTTCGTGGGGCGCGGCTTTCGACGGTCAATCGCCGACCCGCCCCTCCGCGGAACTCGATCCGGAGACTCCACTCATGGTTGCCTACACCTCCGGAACTACAGGAACGCCGAAGGGCGCCGTGCACGTGCACGGAGGTTTCCTCGTGAAGGTGGCGGCCGAAGCTGCGTATCAAACCGACGTGAAGCCCCACGACGTCTTGTACTGGGTCACGGACATGGGCTGGATCATGGGCCCGTGGGAGATGGTTGGCACCCATGCCGCCGGCGCGTGCGTCTTCATGTACGAGGGGGCGCCGAACTATCCGAGCGCCGATCGTCTGTGGGATATGTGCGCGCGCCACGGCGTGTCGATCCTCGGAATATCCCCCACCCTCGTGCGCGCGTTGATGCTGACGGGGGATCTGCCCGTTTTCCGCCACGATCTCTCGAAACTGCGGATTCTCGGATCCACCGGCGAGCCGTGGAACCCCGAGCCCTACCGCTGGCTGGCCGATGTGGTCGGTGGCGGGCGGTGCCCGATCATTAACATCTCTGGGGGCACCGAGATCGGAGCGTGCTTCCTCGGTCAGGCTCCCGTGATCCCCACTAAGTCGTGCTCCCTCGGCTCGCCGGCCCTCGGCATGGCGATAGACGTCTATACGTCGGAGGGCAAGCCCGCGCCCCGCGGGGAGGTAGGTGAACTGGTCTGCACAAAGCCGTGGCCCGCGATGACGCGCGGCGTCTGGAGCAATCGCGAGCGCTACATCGAGTCGTATTGGTCGCGCTGGCCCGATACATGGGTGCACGGGGACTGGGCATCAATCGACGAAGACGGTTACTGGTTCCTACACGGCCGCTCGGACGACACTCTGAATGTAGCCGGGAAGAGGATCGGCCCCGCCGAATTCGAGTCGGCGGCGGTTAATCACCCGGCGGTCGCCGAGTGTGCCGCGGTCGGGATTCCCGACGAGATCAAAGGCGAGAAGGTGTGGTGCTTCTGCATCTTGGTGCCGAATGCGAACCCAACCGCCGACCTGCAGACGGAGATCAAGAAGGTTGTGAGCGATGAGCTCGGCAAAGCATTTACTCCGAGCAGAGTGCTGTTCGTTGAAGAGCTACCCAAGACACGCTCGGCAAAGATCCTGCGTCGGGCCGTGCGCGCAGTTGCGCTGGGGGAGGATCCGGGAGACCTGTCATCGCTCGAGAACCCAGGGGCTCTGGAGGCAATCAGAAAATCTCTCGGCTAATCGCGGGAGCCTTTTCTAAGTCACATGGACTTCGCATAGCGCAGCCGTCGTGCCGCGGAATGGAAGATGTCGGCCTTGCCCCGAGTTGACTACTACGCTGAAGGCAGGCCCGGGTGCCGGAATCGCAGACGGGGGGCGCTTAAACCGCCCTGGCCGAAAGGCCGTGTGGGTTCAAGTCCCACCCCGGGCACATGGTTCACTGATTTCGACACGAGGCCTTATTTCTTGCGCGATACGTTTGTGTGACAGCATGGCAGTTCGGACAGCTGCGGAATCAGAGGTTGAATTGTTCGGTGGTGCCCACGTCGTAGACCGGACGACCTTCCTCATCCACGCGCACGGCCGGGTGCAGTTTGTGAGGCTCGCTCTTGGCAGCCGTCATTAAATGCACGACGTCGACTTCTCGCAGCGCCAGCGCGTCGGAGATGAGCCGGCGGTGGCATTTCCACCACAAGGTCTCTGCACACATGATCGCGGTCGGCTGTGCACTCGCGAGCTCGATCAACTTCTCTAGAGCGACGCGAAACTCGTCCGTGTCCATGTGGTCCGCGTAACCCTGAAAGCTGGCAACCCTCCATGCGGGATGTCGTGTTGGGCCTTTTGCTCGACTACGACGGCCCCCGAGTTCTTCACCCCACCACTCATATCGGATGCGGGCATCCGCGAGCGACTGCTCCAAGGACTCCCGCCCGAACTGCGGATGGCGGCGTGACCCGGGAAACCGTCGCACGTCTATGAGCTCGCGAACCGACGCCGATTGCAGGACCGACAAGAATTCCTCTATCGGTCGAGTCCCGTGACCCACTGTGAATATCCGCACGCTTCAATAGTGCGCGCGGGGGAAGACGATTGCATCTGGTGACGCTTGCCTGACTCGATCAGCGGCGCACCAAGACACGACCTCGCACGGGTCGGGTGCGGTTTCCATGGGCATCTCTGGCTTTGATTACATAGACGTAGCGCCCGGGGCGAACTAGGTCCCCGCGACGGTTTCGTCCGCTCCAAATAACTGCGGCTTCTCCCTCACGGCGGGGTTGATTGCGCAGAAGGAAACGTATGAGGCGGCCGCTCCGTTTGATTGCAATTGTGACCGCCGCGTTTTCGGACAGGTAGAACTTGATCGCGAAACGTCTCTTGCGAGGACCGCTTCTCACCGTGAATGGATCAGGATCGTCCAAGACATAGCGAATTCTCGGAGGGCGGCCATCGCTTCTCGGTTGTAGCGGTTCTAGGGGGCTTGGTAGGGGGGTCACCAATGGGGTGGGCGTTGTCTCGGCAATGGGGCGGTCTGCAGGCTCCCCCGACGGGGGCACTTCGTCATCGACCGGCGGTAAGCGGCTCGAAGAAACGTAAAGGTCGGCAACCGTGATCACATCAGGATCTCCTATCGCCCACACTGCGAGGCTGACCGTCGTCTCGGTGCCACCCGCATTCGTCGGCACGGCGAGCGAAAAGCCTCTGGTGCCCGTGCTCCCCGGGAACAGATCTCCGGCATCCCCCGTCGCGTAGCCGCGCCCGGGTGTACCGAGTTCATCGAGGCCATCCGCTTGTACGAGAGACAACAAACGCTGCGAATCGTTCGAGTTGCCGCTTTGTGACGTGTCGACCCGCCAGATCGCCAGCCCACTGGTCGGAAAGTCGTCGGCCCAACCGACGCTTTGTCTGTTTTCCACCAACAGGTGGTGGCTCGCGCCCGCCTCACCGCGAGGCAGCAGTCTGTAAGTCCCTGTGAAGGCTCCTTCATGGGCCGATTCCGCGGCGGGGATGGAAACGCGCGTGATGTCCCTCGTCACGTCCTGCGGTCGAGCCCAGCCGAGTTGAGCTTTGGACCATGCCGACAATGGAGTCGGCCGCCATGGTCGGCCACCGTCAAAACCGTACGCGCCCATTGCCATGAGGTCCCAGGGCCCTACTCCTCCTGGGCTCGAGTAGTCCGTGTCGTAGAGGTCCGGCAG
>DATADF010000151.1:0-5239 GCA_036258695.1 Actinomycetota bacterium | reverse complement strand
GCAAAGCTCGGAGGTCGATGGTTGCGGTGGCTAAGGATGCGGTGTCCGAGCGACTGGCGGCCTAAGTCCACGCGGTTCTGGCCCACTCGATCGTTTTAGAGAGGCCTTCGCGCAGAGGGACGCGTGGCTCCCAGCCCAGTGCGCGGCGTGCGAAGGTGATATCCGGACGCCGCATCTCTGGGTCGTCGACGGGCCGCTCAATGTAGGTGATGTCGGATCCGCTACCGGCGAGATCCCGGATCGTCTCGGCAAGCTGCGTGATCGTGACTTCCTCGGGGTTGCCGAGGTTGATCGGCCCGATCTCGCTCGAATTGGCGAAGCGCCAGAAGCCCTCGATGAGGTCGTCGACGTAACACAGCGAGCGCGTCTGGCTCCCGTCGCCGTGGACGGTGATCGGCTGATCCTTTAGGGCTTGGTCGATGAAGGTCGGCACCGCGCGTCCGTCACGCCGCCGCATCCGCGGCCCCTGGGTGTTAAAGATGCGAACGATGCGGATGTCGACTCCGTGCTCGCGGTGGTAGGACATTGTGAGCGCCTCGGCGTAGCGCTTCGCCTCGTCGTAGACGGAGCGGGGGCCGATGGGGTTGACGTTGCCCCAGTAACTCTCCGGCTGTGGGTGCACTTTGGGATCGCCGTAGACCTCGGAGGTCGACGCGAGAAAAAAGCTCGCGCCCTTGGCCTTGGCGACGTCGAGACAATTCAGCGTGCCGAGCGCGCCCACCTTCAATGTGGGGATCGGATGTTCGAGGTAATCGATGGGTGATGCCGGCGACGCCAGGTGGAAGACCCAATCGAGATCGCCCGCTACCTCGAACGGCTCGTTCACATCCCGCTCCTCAAAGATCAAACGGGAGTCGCTCGCGATGTGAGAGAGATTGTTTTGGTCGCCCGTGATCAGCGAGTCGAAGCAGACGACCTCCCAGTCCTCGGCGAGGAGCCGTTCGACGAAGTGCGAGCCGAGGAATCCGGCGCCGCCCGTTATAAGAGCTCTCGGCACCCCGGTTAGTGGACCGGGTTTCTACCGGTCGGAAAATAGTTGAACCCGAGCGCCGCCATCTCTTTCGGGTCGTAGATGTTGCGTCCGTCGACGATGACCGGATAGGCGAGCGCGCTTTTGATGCGCGCCATATCGAGCTCCACGAACTCCTTCCAGTCGGTCGCGATCACGAGGCAATGGGCGCCTTCAGCTGCTTCGTAGGGATCGTTCGCGATCTCGAGCTCCGGCACTTCGCCCTTTGCGTTCGGAAGAGCCTGGGGGTCGTAGCCCACGACGTGCGCGCCGTCGGCCAGCAACTTGCGGGCGAGTGACAGAGATGGAGAAAGCCGTACGTCGTCCGTCTCCGGCTTGAATGCGAGACCGAGCAGCGCGATCCGCTTGCCCTCGAGGTTCCACAGCGCGTGCTCGATCTTGTCGTGACAGGCCTGCACGGCTTCCTCGTTGATGCGCGCGACCTCCCGCAGGAGGGCGAAGTCGTAGCCGAGCTGATGAGCGAGTCGGTCGAAGGCCTGCAGGTCCTTGGGGAAGCAGTAGCCCCCGTAGCCCAGACCGGCATTGAGGAACGCGCGTCCGATGCGGGAGTCCGAGCCCATAACGTCGGCGATCTTCACGACGTCGGCACCGGCCCTCTCGGAGATGCGGGCGAGCGCGTTGGCGAAGGAGATCTTCATGGCGAGAAAGGCATTGCACGCGTGCTTGGCGAGCTCGGCCGTAGCGATATCGGTCTCGATCAGCAGCGCGCCGTTGTTGGTAATCGGCTCGTAGAGCCGACGCATGATCGCAAAGCCCTCTTCGGAATCGGCGCCGACGAGGATCCGCTCGGGCGTCAGCGAGTCCTCGATGGCCTTTCCCTCCCGGAGGAACTCCGGATTGGAGACGACATTTAGGTGCTCGGCAAGGTCGGGCCGCTCGCGCGCCAACGTGCGCTTCACCCGGGCGGATGTTCCCGCAGGCACGGTTGACTTCTCGGCCACGACGCTGGGCCCGGTCGCATGTCGGGCGATGTCGCGGGCTACTTCTTCGACAGCCACGAGGTTGGCCTTGCCGGATGCCTTCGGTGGTGTACCGACGCAGATGAACAGAACCTCGCGGTCTGCCACCACTTCCTCGGGATCATTTGTGAACTCGAGCCGACCATTGTCGAGACCCTTGTGTAGTAGGTCCTCGAGCCCCGGCTCGTAAAACGGCGACTTGCCGTCCTTTAGTAGGGCGACCTTCTCTTCATCCGCGTCGGTGCCGCAGACCTCGTGACCGATCTCTGCCATCGTGACGCACGTAATAAGCCCAACGTGTCCGGTCCCGTAGACGGCAACTCTCATTGGATTCCTTTAGTGCTCGCGGTCGAGGCGGACGAGTCGACCGGCCAGCTCGTCTTCCAAGAGCTGCACGTCGGCGTCAACCATCAGCCTCACGAGGGCATCGAACTTGGTGCGGGGTTCCCATCCCAAGACCCGCTTTGCTTTCGACGCGTCGCCGAGCAAAAAGTCGACCTCCGCAGGTCGGTAATAGGCCGGATCAACTTCGACATATTTCTCCCAATCCAGTCCTACGTGGTCAAAGGCAACCTGGGCGAATTCTCGGACGGTATGAGATTCGCCGGTGGCGATAACGAAGTCGTCCGGTCCCTCATGCTGCAGGATGCGCCACATCGCCTCGACGTACTCGGGCGCGTAGCCCCAGTCCCTCTTGGCATCCAGGTTCCCGAGATAAAGCTTGTCTTGCATGCCCGCCTTAATGCGAGCCACCGCGCGCGTGATCTTGCGCGTAACGAACGTCTCACCGCGCCGCTCGGATTCGTGGTTGTAGAGGATGCCGTTCGCCGCGAAGAGCCCGTAGGACTCGCGGTAGTTGACCGTGATCCAGTGCGAGAAGACCTTCGCGACCCCATAGGGGCTGCGGGGGTGGAAGTAGGTCTGCTCGTTCTGCGGGGGCGGAGCAGAGCCGAACATCTCGGAGGAACCCGCTTGATAAAAGCGCGTGTTGACGCCGGAAGCTCGTATTGCTTCGAGGATCCGAATGGTGCCGAGACCCGTGGCGTCGGCGGTGTATTCGGGAACCTCGAAGGAGACCTTGACGTGGCTTTGGGCGCCCAGGTGGTAGATCTCGTCGGGTTCCAGGTTGCGGATTATGTTGACGAGGGAGCCGGAGTCGGACAGGTCGGCGTAATGCATGAGGAAGCGGACTCCCGACTCATGCGGGTCCTTGTAGATGGGCTCCAGCCGACCGGTGTTGAAGGACGAGGCCCTCCGGATTAGGCCGTGGACCTCGTAGCCCTTGGAGAGCAGAAGCTCGGCCAAATAGGAACCGTCCTGGCCGGTCACGCCTGTGATCAGGGCGGTCTTCATGTCGGTAAAGCGTACTCGCCGTCTCCCAGGCGCTCGCGGGAGAAATTCTTGCCGGAATTGACCGATTCGGGAATAGTTTTCACAAGTTCTTTTTTCTTTACTTTGCGTAGCCACTTACCGACAATCCGTATAGAGCGAGCTAGGCGGGTCCAGCACCAACCGTGGTTCGCCGGGGAATCGGTTCTAGTCCAGAGAGGCGAACCACTTGGTCGTCAAGACAGCTGAAGCACGTATTCAAAAGGTTGAGGATCTCGCTCCTCTTCGGATTCCCACCGCCACGCCCAGCAGCCGCTCCGGTGGCTCTTTCCACGCCCGGATGCGGACCCTATCTCTGTGGATGGCGGGCTCGGATGCCTTCTGCGTGCTGCTTGCCTTGGTCGCCTCCTACATCACCTTTTTCGGCATTGCCGCAATGCCTGCGAGCTGGTTGTGGATGGTCGTTACCGCTCCATTGGTTTGGTGCGGTGTCTTCTACGGCTTCCGTCTCTACTCCCATCACCTCTCGAGCTGGGAGGAATTGCGGGCCCTGATCAGCGCCTCGACCGTTGGGATCTTCGTCGTGATGATGGTCAGCTTTTGGTCCCGGTCCTCCTTCTCGCGGGCCTGGATCGGAATGACTTGGGTCCTCGTTATTGGCTTTGAGTTGGCCAGCCGCAAGCTGTGGAGGCGGCATCTCACTCGTAAGAAGGCGAGCGGCTCCTTGGCTTGCCGCACGCTGGTGATTGGGGCCAACGACGAAGCCGGCAGGATCACGGAGACGCTGTCGGCTCCGCATCTTGGCTTCGACCTCCTCGGCTACGTCACCCCCGATGGTCTCGAGGGAACCGCCAATCACATCCCGGTCTTAGGGGGCATGGCAGATCTGGACGAGTTGATCAGCCTGCACTCGGCAGATTGCCTTTTCGTCGCTACGAGCGCTATTCATCCCGAGCAGATGCTGACGGTCGCTCGAGTAGCCCGCCAAGCAGGCATTGAGGTAAAGGTCTCGGCGAACCTCCCGGAGATGCTGACCTCGCGGCTGACAGTGCAGCCAATGGGTTCGCTTATGTCTCTGTCATTGCGCCCGGTCAAACTCACGCGGCTCCAGTCATTTCTCAAGCGGGCATTCGACCTGGCCGTCGCCTCGTCCCTCCTCCTTGTCAGCAGCCCGATCTGGCTCCTATTGGCGGCGGCCATCAAGCTGACGTCGCGCGGACCGGTCCTCTTCCGGCAGCGCCGCGGAACCCAGGGCGGCAAATTCTTCTCGATCCTGAAGTTCAGAACCATGGTCGAGGATGGCGATCGCCTGCTTAGGGAGCGGGGGATCGACTCCTCGATTGCTTTCTTCAAGGTGGAAAACGATCCTCGGGTCACCCGGGTTGGACGATTCATCCGTAAGTGGAGCCTCGATGAACTACCGCAGCTGATCAACGTCGTTCGCGGGCAGATGTCGCTCGTCGGGCCTAGGCCATTGCCCGAGGATCAGATCGCCGCTAATCCGGATCTCCTTGCGCCGCGGCTTGAGGTGCCGGCCGGTGTTACAGGTTGGTGGCAAGTGAACGGCAGAAGCGAAGTCTCGGCGGAGGACGCCGTGCGAATGGACCTGTTCTACATCGAGAACTGGTCGCTATCGCTCGATCTTTACATTCTGGCTAAGACGTTTGCTGCGCTGGTCATGCGCAGGGGGGCGTTCTAACTAGCCCCGTTCTCCCGCGACTGCATAGTCCGTTAGCTGATCCCAGTTCGCCTCGCACCACTCCACGGTCTGCTTGATTCCTTCCTCGAGTGACACGGCTGGTTTCCAGCCGAAGGCAGCCGCAGCTCGGCTCCCGTCAACCGCCCGTCGAGGTTGACCATCGGGCTGTGACGTATCCCACACGAACTTTCCTTCGAAGCCGGTGATCCGCGCTATGAGCTC
>DATADF010000150.1:0-6901 GCA_036258695.1 Actinomycetota bacterium | reverse complement strand
TGGGGTCGACCGTTGTCGTCGCCGCCATCGACGCGCAGTATGGACGCGTTGGCGGATTTTTTCCTGACGCGCGCCCGGAGGGATTCGAACCCCCGACCCTCGGATTAGAAGTCCGATGCTCTATCCAACTGAGCTACGGGCGCATGCTTAGACCGTTGGTAGCTTTACAAGTATGCCCGCAGCCTAGGAGTGGCGACGGCAAAACGTTCCAGCGCTGAGTGTAGGTTCCGGTCAATGGCATGCCGTATCAGTGAGCTCGTGCTTGGTTGTCGCGACCCCGAGTTGCTAGCGCGGTTTTGGTGCGAGGTCCTGGACTTCGTGGTGCTGGATCGCGAAGAGGACGGCAGCATCGAGATCGGGCCGCGCGAAGGGTTCGGCGGAGCGCAGCCGACGATCATCCTCAGCCGTCGGGACGAGCCGGAGCCGGGAAAATCCCGGCTGCACATCGACGTCAATGCCACGGACCGCGATCAGGACGCGGAGCTCGAGCGCCTTCTGAAGCTCGGGGCGCGCCCGGCCGACATCGGTCAGACCGGCGAGGAGCCCTGGCACGTTCTGGCCGACCCCGAAGACAATTACTTCTGTCTCCTGAAGGCCCGCCTGAATCCGCTATGACGGCTCCGTTGTCCTCCGAGTACATCCCGTAAGGACACGGCCCGCCGATTGATCAGGGCGTTGCGAGCGCCGATTGCACCTCGCGCCGGTGGCGTGCGAAAGCGGCTGCCAAGGAAGCCGTTGCAACGGTGACCACCATTGCCAGGACGAGTGGGGGGTAGATGGTGGCGAACAGTTTTTCCAACACATAACCGAGCAGCATGCAAGAGGGCCACGTGAGAACCCATGCCGTTACAACCTGCCCCGCGACCCCCCAGCGAACTGCGGACAGTCGCTCGGTTGCGCCGACGCCCATGATTGCGGAGCCGATAGCGTGAGTGGTTGACACAGGAATGCCAACCTGAGCGGCCCCGAAAATCACAGCCGCAGCCCCAGTCTCCGCCGCGAACCCATGCACGGGTTCAAGCTTCGTGAGCCGAAGGCCCAACGTGCGAATCACTCTCCATCCGCCAACCATCGTTCCGATGCCCATGACTATCGCCGCCGACAGAATGATCCAATTCGCTATCGGAAACTCCTCAGGCGCGGGGACTCCAGGGTTCTGGTCGAGATAGAGCGCGAGGGCAATGATGCCCATTGTTTTCTGCGCGTCGTTGGTGCCGTGGCTTAGCGCCATGAAACCGGCAGAGAGGATCTGGGCCTTGCCGAAGAATCGCCGTACGATCGTTGGCCTCACCTTCGCGAACATCCACATGATCGCAACCATCAGTAGGAGCGCGATGAAAAACCCGCCGACCGGCGAGGTGACCAGTCCGATCAGCGACTTCCTCGTCCCCTCCCATTCGAGGCCCTTGAGGCCTCCGGCCGCGTACCCGGCACCCAGTAGCCCCGCGACCAGCGCGTGCGATTCGCTCGAGGGTAAGCCGAAGTATTGGGCACTCAGCGCCCACACGGTCGCACCGAGAACGGCCGCCGCGATGGTCTCCAATGAGACGAGCTGCGGGTCCACGATGCCAGACGCAATCGTCTTGGCGACTTCGACGCCCAAGAACGCACCGACGAGGTTCAGGACGCCTGCCATCAGCACCGCTTGGTACGGACGCAGCACTCGCGTCGATACGACCGTTGCTATGGAATTGGGAGCGTCCGTCCAGCCGTTGGCGAACTCGAAGAGATACGCGATTACAAGAACGACCCAGAGGTCCATCAGCCCTGCTTTAGGACGATGCTCTCGATCGTATTCGCCACGTCCTCCAAGCGATCGATTGCTTGCTCGATGCTCTCGATGATCTCCTTGAACTTCAAGACATCCATGGCCTTGTAGTCGCCGGAGAACAACTCTGCGATCGTGCGGCGGTACGCGCGATCCCCTTCATTCTCGAGTCGATTGATCTCGACCCAGTACTGGTCGAGACCCTTCATTTTTCGAAGCCCCGGCATAGCCTCGGCGGTCTTCTTCGCGGCGTCTGCGAGTGTCTCAGCCAGCGAGATCATCATGGGGTGGGGCTCTTCGATCTTGTAGAGCTGAAGGTCTTCGGCCGCGGCTTCGATGTGGTCCAGAACGTCGTCCAACCCCGACGCCAATCGATGTATGTCCTCTCGGTCAAAAGGGGTGATGAAGGTCGTGTTGAGCCGACGCATGACCTCGTGAGTGAGCTCGTCACCTTCGTGCTCAATATCGAGAACTCGTCCCGCTTTGCGGTCGAGATCCGTGTAGTTCTTCAACAGATCGAGGAGCTCACCCGCCCCCTGCTCGACCTTGTCGGCCAGACCCTCGAAAAGTTCGAAGAACGATTCCTCACGAGGGATCAGCCTCAGTCGCATACATACCTCCTTATGTTTCCGATATCGGGGCGACTATAGGGGCCGTTCCGATGTCACGCTGGATTCCGAAGCCCTCGAGGTCACAGTCCGAGGGCAACGAGTCCATCTGCCGCGTAAGGAGTTCGAGCTCCTCGAGCTACTGATGCAGAACGCAGGCAAAGTCATGTCGCGGGACCCTGATCATGTGTCATCCACGCGGTCCGCGAGTTCGATCAGTTGCTCGACGACGCCGGCCGCGACCGGGACTCTTTCCTCGAGCGCGAAGTACACGCAGCTCAGCATGCGCAAGGGGATCTTGCGCGATCTTTGGACGACGTAATCCCAGTCCAGATCGTTCTTAGCCATGAGGTCGATGATGCTGTACCAGTTGTCCCCGATGGTGTCGCGAGCCAACGCTGCCGCGAGCGACACAGCCTGGTCCTCCGGAGCCATCACGTAAGCGACTGTTCCGAACATCTCGCCCTTTTTGCGCCGGCCGAGAAGCTCAGCGTCGATGCGAGTTCCGTTCTTGAGCTCGAACATCAGGTCCACGGTGACCCCACGTTTGAAGGCCTTGTGGAGCCACGACCTCTCCATCTCTGTGGATTCGAATCCGGCCACAGCCAGCGTTTCGAGTATTCGCGGCGCATCCTCTTCGCGGATCACTAGATCGATGTCGGATATGTGGTCGGCCCCGTCGATCCAGTGCGAGGTGCAGAGGCCCCCACCTACGGCGTAGTCGAATCCCTCGCGTTCGAAAATCGAAATGACTTCTCGAAAAACTTCAGTTGCGGCCTCTTGGTCATTTGCGTCTTCGCTCATGTTTGGTCCGCACGATGATTCCCTGTTGTGACCCGTGTCAATCGACGCTGATCCGGCGCCGCGCCGCCACCGCGGCCACAGCTCCGCATGAGTTGAGGCCCGCGTGAACGATGATCGGCACAATCAGGCCCCCGCTCGACGTTCGCAGCCAGCTAAGTGCAAGGCCCGCTGCCGTCGTGAAGAGAACCCCTCCAAGCACCCCTATTCGAAGCTTCGCCGTGCCGGCATCGGGGTCATTCATGCGGATGCCCATAACGGTCGGTGCTATATGCCACAGACCGAAGGCGGCGGAAGCCAAGATGGCCGCCGCTTGTTGGGAGGCACCCGCTGCATGCCACGCAGCGATCAGCGCGCCTCGAAAAATGAGCTCCTCGGCGACCGCGGTGCCCAGTGGGATCCGTATGAGTGTGTAGTAGACCAGCGCTTGGCCGCGGCGCCCTTCTACTCTGGCATCGGCGATCAAGTGAGCGAGAGGTGAGAACGCGACCGCGATTACAGCGAGCGCAAAAAGTCCTAAGGCTGCTGCCGCCATGCCCAAATGATCGAGATCGCCCGTTAGTCCCAGCTCGTATGCAGGCAGGTCGTAGACGGCAGCGACTCCGACGGCCATCCCCGAGCTGAAGATCAGATTCGCCGGCACGTAGGCCGCGCCCTGGAACGGAGGCCACCAGTTGATGGAGTTGTTATAGGCCACCGCTACCAAAGACAGCAGGAGGGCGACCAACATCTCGGCCGACGCCATCAGCGCTCAGCCGAGCGACGATTGATCACATCGCGACGCGAATTCGTTTGGTCAGGGCAATCAGCGGCACGGTGACCAGCGCGGGTCCGACAAGCCACAGCGGCCGAGTGACCCACCACAGCGCGCTCGGCTCCTCGGGAACGGACATGACTGCGCGCATCGCGGCGTAGAAGATGGCAAAGCCCACGCTGTGCCACAGAAATAGCGGCATCGCATTGGCCGATAGCCAATCGGTAAAACGTTCCATCCTGGGATGCTCGGCAAGCTCGAGGATGCGTTGACGGTACGCGACGACAAGGCCGAGCTGGAAAATGAGAAGCGCAAGAATCGGCAGTGTCGGAGGCCCCATGTTCGAGAAGCGGTCGGCCGTCGAGGTCGTGCCGACCATCGATCGCGGATAGAGACCCATGTTGGTCAGCCCGATCAACCCGGAGAAGCCGATCAGCATCAGCGCGTGGCCGAAACGCACGGGGGCTTCACGCAGCCGTCTCCAGGACCAGCCGACTTGATGCGCGGCACCCCACACGAGGACCATGTTGAGCCACGCGATCTCCGGGTGATCGAACCGGAAGCGGATGAGGTCGACGCCCATCGTCCCCGCCACCATCGCGATTGGCACTAGCTCCCCCCACCGGCGATCCAGCCAGTCCCACAGCGGAACGGTGGCCACGAGAACCATGTAAACGACGAGGAACCACAGCGGTGACAGCACGAGCAACACACCGCGCGTGATCCACGGGTCGCCGCCCTCATGGAGCAGCCCGATCGCCGTGCCGGCGGTCGCGACCACAGCGATCAGGATGAGTGCAGGAATCCCGAGCTGCACGGCACGTCGTTTGACGAAGCCCGCCCAGGCCCCCTTCTTGCCTCGATCTCGAGCCCACGCTCGGGCGTGAACGAAGCCTCCTGCCACGAAGAACAGCGGCATCACCTGCAGCACCCAGGTGAGACTCCACAGCCCGGATACATAGCCAATCGGGTTGTCGGCATGCGGACCGTCGGCACGCCAGACGAGGATCGTGAAAACCCAATGCCACAGCACAACGGTGGAGGTCGCGAGCGAACGGAGCAGGTCGATGAGCTCATCGCGGCCGCGCTCGGGATGGGCCGGCGGCAGCATCGCCGGGTGGGCCGGCTCGCTTTGCGGGGTCCGAGCTCGGGTTCGTTCCGCCATGGACGCGCACACTAGGGGAGTGGAAGGCCAGTGCGCCCGAGTCGCCCGGCGACGCGATTCGCGGCCTGTTAGCCTGCCGCAGTCGCGGCCCTACTACCTACGTAGGAGGTTTCATGCCAGAGATGACCGCTCATGCCCACGGCACCTTTTCGTGGGCCGATCTCGCCACCAGCGACATAGCCGGGGCGAAGACCTTTTATACGGGCCTGTTCGGCTGGGACGTTGAGGATCTGCCGATCGAGCCCGAGGGCTCCTACTCCATGTTCAGAATCGGCGGGAAGGATGTTGCGGCGGCAAGTCAGGGTAGCCCGGAGCAAGGCCCTCCTCACTGGAACGCATACGTCACGGTCGACGATGTGGACAAGACCACCGAGCAGGCTAAGGAGCTCGGCGCGAATGTCTTGGCTCCGCCGTTTGATGTCATGGACGTCGGACGCATGTCTGTGGTGCAGGACCCTGCAGGAGCTGCCGTATCTCTATGGCAAGCCATCACCAACATCGGTGCTCAGCTAATGAACGAGCCGGGCAGCTTGACCTGGTTCGAGTGTGGAAGCTCCGACATGAAGAAGGCAGAGTCCTTCTACACGGAGCTCTTTGGATGGGGCACTTCCCCCATGGGTTCCGAACCGCCGTACACGATCTTTACCCGGGGCGAGGATCAGGTTGCCGGCCTTTACGAGTTGACCGGTGAGATGGCCTCGATACCTCCGAACTGGACCGTCTACTTCCTTGTGAACGACGTCCAGGCAAGCACCGACAAGGCGAAGGAGCTCGGGGGCAACATCATCGTGCCCCCGCAGGACATCCCGGGCTTCGGCAAGTTCTCTCTGATAACCGATCCCCAAGGCGCCGCTTTCGGCATCTATCAGTCGGGTCAGGCCGGCTGATGCCCGCCTAATCGAGGCGCGATCAGGGCCTAATTAGGAGGAGGGTTGGAACTAACAGCCCTCCTCCTTCGTTCTAATAGGGGTACAGGCTTCTCATCAGTCCCACCAGAGGGAGATCCATGCGCAGGCAGCTGATCCTTGTCACGACCCTGGTCTTGCTGGGGACGAGCTTGAGCGCGCCTGCGGTCGCGCAAGACGCGAGCTACGAGCAACCCAACTGGTTCGAGTGGGCCGAGACCGCGCTCGACGTCATCATCGTTCCCCCGAGCCACGGTCAGCTGCTCAACGGCAATGGGCTGCTGGGCGGCTCTGAAGGGGGAGCGTCTGAGGTCACACCCTTCAACTCCTATTTGAAGGCTATGGAGAAAGCGATCGCCGACTGGGACCGAGCGGTCGCGACCTTCGGGTCACCCACGCTCAAGGAGCGGTTTGCCACGAACGTGTTCGTCGCGGGCCGCGACTCGATCCCGACGAACGTGCTGCTGGACCCGGAGATCGTGGTGCTGTGGGACGAGGAGAAGGCGTTCGTTCTCGGTATCTCGTTCAGCTCGCGTCCCTGTATTTCCGATATGTCGAAGTCTTTTATCTCGAGCTTTACCTACGCCGACATGTACAACGTGGGCGGGCACGAGTTCGGGCACTGCCTCGGTCTCGACCACACCCTCGGGCCCGCCGGCGACCCGCGCATCGAGCACGACATCATGTTCGCGACCTACGTCGATTCGCCCGGCGCGGCGGACAACCACCGTCACTGCATGAGCAATCTCAATGTGGCCGGCCTGGAACAGTCTTTTGGGGCTGCCCTCGGCAGGCCGGGCGGTGAGTCCGCCTCTGTGCCGGCATCGCAGTACCAGACGATCGGCTGCTAACTTCCTCTAGGACTCGGCGACTGCTCTAATCCAGGCGATCGTGTATTCG
>DATADF010000149.1:0-10328 GCA_036258695.1 Actinomycetota bacterium | reverse complement strand
GTGCCGGCACTGTCCCTGGGACCCGGCACTTTGCTGATAGTTGTAACGGTTGCTGGGGCGGCGATCTGGCTTCTCGACATGGAACCCGTCATGGCGTTCCTGTTCGGAGCCGTGCTTTCTTCGACTGATCCCGTCGTGCTGCGCGATGTCGTGCGAGACCGACGGTTGCCGTCGTCTGTCCGTCAGGCGCTCAAGGTAGAGGCGGGGACGAACGACGTCGTCGTCCTCCCGCTTGTGATCGTGTTGGCGACAGTTGCTAACGGCGAAGGTGGCGGAGCCGGCGGGTGGATCCTTTTTTCAATCCAGCTGCTCGTACTCGGTCCCCTCGTCGGGTTCGCGGTCGGTGCGGTGGGCTCGAAACTGATGGAACGGGCCGACGCGCGCTTCGGCATCCGGCGCGAATACCAAGCGCTATACGGGATCGGATTAGTGCTCGGGTCGTTCGCTGCGGGCGAGGCGGTCGGGGGCGATGGGTTCCTGGCGGCGTTCGCCGCCGGGTTCGCGGTAACGATCCTCGATCGAGAGCTGTGCAACTGCTTCCTCGAATTCGGCGATGCCGCTGCCGAAATGGCCATGCTGCTCGCATTCGTGATGTTCGGCGCTGTCGTTTCTGAGTCGCTTTCCTTGCTCCCCTTGTGGCCCATTACTGCTGTCGCAGTAATCACGCTTGTCGTCGCGCGCCCGGTGTGGTTATCGCTGCTGCTGAGTCTGAGAGGGGTCGCCTTGAGCCGACCGGCTCGAGCCTTCATCGCTTGGTTCGGCCCGCGCGGCCTTAACTCTCTGCTGTTCGCGCTTCTGGTGGTTGTGGCGGGAGTCCCAGGCAGTGAGTTTCTGTTCGCGGCCACCGGCGCGGTGGTTCTTGCTTCGGTGCTCGCTCACGGAGCCAGTGCCACACCAGTCACCAACTGGTACGCCGCCAAGCTCGAGGCCGAGACGCTAGCGGAGGAGCGTGAGGTGACGGCGGCCGGGCTCTTCGCGACACACCCGGACGACGTTCCGCGCGTGAGCGTCGATGAACTTCACGGACTTCTGCAAGGACCAACCCCTCCGCAGCTAGTCGATGTCAGAAGCCGATCCCAGTACATAAGGGATAGCGGTTCGATCCCGGGAAGCATCAGAGTCGCACTTGACGACATCGCTGAGTGGGCGGCCCGACAGCAGAAGGATCGACTCGCGGTCCTGTACTGCACCTGACCGTCGGAAGGGAGCAGCGCCCGTGCGGCGCTGGTGTTGATCAAAGACGGGTGGGATGCCCGCGCTCTCGCCGGCGGGTATGAAGCCTGGACCGAGAAGTATCCCGTTGTGGAACGGGAAGCGTCTTAGAAGTCTTGACTGAAGGGGCCCTCACCAGCAGGCTTCGTACTCAACTTCAGCGATCAGAACACCTAAGGCTGCCGGGCAGCAGCGAAGGCCGCGGCGATGTCTTGGTGTCGTTTCTCGATCAGGGCCCAGCCCTCAGGGTGAGTAACTATGTAGAGGTCGCCAGCTGCGAGTGAGTCGATGACGATGCGCCCAACGTCGTCGGGCTCGAGCCACTTCATGCCGAGGTCCGGGCCCTCTTCGAGCCTGACGTCCGCGAGCGCGCCACTGGAGACGTCGGCGGGACGATTGCGCGTGCTCCTGCCGATGTTGGTGTGAACCGTTCCGGGGACGAGCACCGACGCGCCGACCGATGAACCTTCGGCTGCCAGCTCCATCGCGAGCACCTCGGTCAGCGCCACGATGCCGAACTTCGAGACGTTGTAGGCCCCCATCCCCGGACCGGTCGTCAACCCGCCGATCGAGGCGGTGTTGACGATGTGGCCGCCGTCGGGGTTGGCCTTGAGCAATGGCAGGAACGAGTGGACGCCGTGGATCACGCCCCACAGGTTGACCTCCAACATCCACTTCCAGTCGGCCAGAGAGAGGTCGGCGATCGGCGCCATCGGGCCTACCCCGGCGTTGTTGACGACCACGTCGACGCGGCCGTGCTCGGCGAGCACGGCATCAGCGAGGGCCTGAACGCTCGCGGCGTCACGGACGTCGGTCCGAACTCCCATCGCCCCGATCTCGGCCGCTGCCTCTTTCAGCGCGGCGTCCTCGACGTCGGCGATGACGACCTCCATGCCGCTGGCACGGAACTGGCGGGCGATGCCCAGCCCGATGCCGGCAGCGCCGCCGGTGACGACGCCGATCTTGCCGCTGAGGTCCGCAAACCCGCTCATCGCCCGACCCTACCTCCGTTGCTGAGGTGAGTGCCCACGGGTATCTCCTATCTGTCCAGCTTGCCCGTCTCTTAGAAAACCTGGGGTCGTTACTTTGAGCACGAAGGAATAAGTTAGAGCACTAAGGAGTTCTAGGAAGTGTCGACCCAAGGGGGGTCGGTAGACCAGGAGGACAGATCGACATGAACACCGGGGTTAGCCAGAGAGGACCAGAAACCGTGACCAGGGACGAAGGGCTAAGCGGGAGCGGGGAAAAGACCGCTGCTACGGATTTCGCTCGTTTCGGGGCCGTGGAGCTCGACGTCGTAGATCTCGATCGGTCGCTGCCGTTCTGGGAGACGGCCGTAGGTCTGGAGGTCTTCGACCGCACCGCCGGGGTCGCTACCCTCGGTGCGGGAGGCAACACGCTGCTGCGCCTGTATGAGGGAGCTGAAAGACCCGCGCTGCGAGGACACAGCGGTCTCTACCACCTCGCCATCCACGTTCCCGATCAAGAGGAATTCTCAACCGTGCTCGCACGACTCATAGCGCATCGTCTGCCCATCGCTCCGACCGATCACGTGATGTCCAAGGCGATCTATCTCGATGACCCCGACGGGATCGGGCTAGAGATAACGCTCGAGACCCCGGAGCGCATGCGGAGCATGAGCCTGAGCAACGGGCAACCAGTAGTCATCGATGCAGAAGGGCGTGTGCGATCGGGTCGGGATCCGCTGAACATCCGCGCGGAGCTGGACGCTAGCGCCAGTGACATCCACCGCTCCCTCTCGCCAGGCACCGTGATCGGGCACGTTCACCTGCACGTTGCGGACGTGGACAGGGCCCTCGCCTTCTACAGTCGGCTCGGATTCCAGATGGGTACGCACTCGAAAGAGTTCGGATTCGCGGACATGCACGGAGGAGGCGTCTTTCGCCATCGGATGGCGGTGAACACCTGGCAGGGGAAGGGTGCAACCCCCCGGCCTGCAGGTGTCGCAGGGTTACGCCGGTTCGAGATCCGATATGCAAACCCTGAGCAGCGTGAATCCGTGATCGCCGAACTAGCTGGAGAGCTCAGAGCCGGCGATGAAGGAGACGTCCGAGACCCCGACTCTCATCGGATAGCGCTGTTGTAGGGCGATCCAGCCAGTTTTCGTCGCTTCTCGACGTCTTTCCTGATCCTTCGTTTTCCCAGCTAGGGACGCCTTTTCGCGTCATCCAAACTTTCGAGGTTTTCTGCCAGTTTTCGTTGTCGCGGGCAACAGGCGGGCAACGGAAAGCGCCCAGCCGTTTGCGAGTTGGCCGATGTCGACGCCGGCGCGCAGGTTTGAAACCTGGACAAGCACGACCCAGAAGGGAACGGGGACGACCTGCGGAAATGCAGCGTCCCCTGGTGGTGACTGCGACTCTAGAAATTCGCCGAAGGGCGTGCGCCCGGTAGCTGGCGGCGCATCTCTCCAAATTGCTCCGATTTCTCTCCAGCTGACCAGATCACGTGAGGGGCGGAACGCGGGAAGCGGGGTTGGCTCGAGCTCCTCGAGATCATTGGGAACCGGTCCGCGTCGGGCTCTGGTTGCAATGACCCACATAACACCGACTAGGGCCGCGATTTTGGTGGCCCCGAGCAGGAAGTGCGCCCAGTCGACCTCCTCGTGATTGAGGTGTTCGAAGAAGTGGACGACGGCGACGACGATGTAGGCGAGGTTGGACGCAAGGACGAGGAGATGGCGGCGTCGCTCGGCTCCTTCGAGCCCTCGACGTAACGCGGTTATCGCGACCCCCACCACGAACAGGGTCGCGATCCAGATCAACCAGTGAGCTTCGACCTGTTGGGCCCCTCCCTCGAATTCGTCGGTGTGGCATGCCAGCGGAACTCGAGCAGCCGACCCGCGACCTCCCCGGCGAGGCCCCCCATGAGGGCCCAGAACACCGGTCGCTCGTGGAAGCTTCGTCAGTCCCCACAGGCAGTCTGAGACGAGCGGGGCCTCTCCACATGAGCTCATGCCTGCCGACTTGGTTCCACGTTTTCCGCAGGGCAGCGTTTCGCTATTTTGCTGCTCTCGGTGTTCCTCCTTGACCGCTAGTCTCGCCGGCTCCCACAAACGCCTACGCGCCGAAGCTCGGATTCTTTATCGTGGCGTGTGATCTCTTAGCATCCACAATCGTCCGGGTTTATTCTCGGCAAGCCGGAATACCTCACGTCCTAGTCGGCGAGATCCGCCAGTCGATGGTCCCCTGAGACGACCAGCACGTCGACGATCCTCTGCCACCGCGCCTGTTGTTCTGAAGTCGTGATATCGGCCCTACGTTCTCGTAGCCACCCTGGCAACGTATAGGTCCAAGCGCAGTGATCCCCGCCTGGTCCCACAAGCTGCTCGATCCATTTGAGCCCCTGATCCACCTGATCGCCCACTTCTAGTTCCCTCACTGCGGTCACCAGGGCATCGATACTCCGTCGGTTCCCGGAAACGACTTCTGTCCATCGACCAACCTGGGGCGCCCACGCGAGCAGGTCGCGCCACTGCTGTGGCTCATCGGCCATTTCCAGTGTGAGATAGCCGAAGGCGTAGGCAGGGCCAGGGATCAGCGATGCCAGCGCGGCCTCGCCTCGCCGTCGTGTAGGCAACTCACGGGTGCTAGTAGTTGCGCCGTCGAGAACCTGATCGATGACTTGTGGCCATAGGCGCCTCGCCTCTCGCGCTGCATCCGGTCGTTCTTCTGCGGCAGTGTTGACGGCTCGAAGCGCCTCGTCGAGCACTCTGGCGTCTCCTAGGTAAGCCCGAACGTGGTCGAGGAGCGGCCGGTCTCGGCCATCCGTCGCTTGCCAAAGTGCCGCTCTCGCCGCAATGAGCGAGTCGCTATCGCTGTGGTGGTAGCCATGTTCGTGGGCGAGCATCCCGCGTCGGTGCGCTGCGAGTATGGCATCCAACACCTCGCGAGCCCTGGGTGCGCAGCAAGCGCTCGAGACAGCGGCCGATCCGGACGCACGCAAGCCGGGCGATAGCCGACGAACGATGATGTCGTCCCCCCCGACGGCGTTCAATAACGGCGCGACAGGCAGATCCAGGCTCACGACTGACCGTCTCTGTAGATCTTTATCCCAGGGGCCCATCGCGCAGTCTCGGCACGTCGCCTCGACTAAGTCGAACGCGACGTCATGGTGGCACCGGCCGGCCCAATCTTCGGAGCATGGCGATGCCCAAACGACGTCGAGGGCACTCGCATACAACCGGCGAGCTTCATTCGTCGCATTGCGGGCAAACCCCATGTTCAACGCGACCAGTTCCTGAGCCTCATCAGGCCCGTCGATGCCGAGGGATGCACGGAGATTCTTCGCGGCGGGCAGGAGCAGGTATGGCAATGATCGAGCCGCCGACCGATCGGTGCCTTGACCGAATAGCGAGACATCGAACGGGTCGACCGGGCGCCGTTGAACTGCTGACGCTACTTGAACGAGAACGCTCACGCTCCACCTAAGGTCGGTGTCGGAGACGGCAACTCCCCGCTCGAGGTGGAGCTCTACCGCGGACGCCGCGACCGCCACGGGTCCGTCGGGCGATCTGCCTACCTCAGTCTTCGGTGGATCGGCGACCAACGCCTGAGCGGTTTCCAAGTCGCGCGCTAGTTCCTCGCGTGACATTTCCGGGGCCGGCCGTCCGTTGTCGCGAGGGTGGGCGTGGCGGACCGTGAGCCCAAGTGCTTCGTTGGTACGCCTGAGATCCTCGTTGCTCTTCGCGAGCACGGACTGAACCTCGGGGTCTGCGGTTTGCTCGACGTAGAGTTGACCTTCGTGCTCCTTTAGCTCGTACGCCGACCGATCCAGCGACGCCGCCCACGTGTGTACCGATGCGAGATACTCCTTGGCGCCAACGGAGTCGTCGTCTCCTACCTCCCTCTTGGCCGCTGCGACGAGCCGTTCGCCGAGATCGCGAAGCGTCTGAACCCGGTCGCCTTCGGCTCGCAGTACTAGGGTGGTGCACGCTTCGCGCAAGCTCCACGAGCGCCGCTCGGGCCGGTCCACCATTGGAACTCGGGCAGCGAGCATGCTCGCTTGATCCTGCACGGCTCGCGCGAACTCCAACTTCCACACCAAAGGCTCCGCGATGAACGGATCGAGAGCGTCCCCCGCGTCCTCGAGATGCCGAATTAGGATTCCGACAACGAGTCCTGGCATGGCCAGATTCTCGGCACCTTCGAGCAGCAAGTCCACGAGACGGTCAAGGGGCGCGCAAGCACGAATGAATTCGTCCGTCACGGCTTCGAGCGCCTGTAGGGCGCTCACGCAAGGGTACGGACCTACGCCTGTTCCGCGATACCAGAACCAGACTTGATCATCCCCTATGTAGGTGCGGGGTTCGCCCGTTATCGACAGCTCGTGCTGGTAGGCGGCGTCGCCTCCATCTCGGATCGGGTCGTACGCGAGGTCCGAAAGGATTCCGGCGCGATGCTTCGCTGCGTGGTTGAGCAATCGATTCAGGCAACCCACCCCGCGTGCATATGCAGCACGAAACATCGCGATGAATGGGCCGCGATGGTAGGCGGCCAGCGGCGTCCCGAAACCGTCGGGCAGGTGATCGCGGATGCCGTCTTCGTGGAACCCGCTATAGCCGATCCCGTCGTCATCGTCGTCGTCGTCATCGAGATAGTAAGCCTCCACCAACTCGACCAACAGAGCGGGATCGTAGTCAGCAAGCGCCTGGCCGGCGAGCGGGGTCTCGACGGCGGGCCCAAGCGACTCGGGCTCCTCTTCGGCGACGCGTCGCAGGATGGCCGCGCCTTCGTGGGAAAGATCTGGGCCGAGCAACGCGAGGTGAGCGATGGAGGCCTTGTCGATCCATTGATACGGACGTGGGCGCCGCCTCCGCTTATGCTGGCCGCGCAAGCTAGCTCCGATATCGACAAACGTGGCGAATCTCTTCCGTCGCTCCTCGTCGGCGGCTACCTCTTCAGGGGTTCGAGCTGCTAGCGCTGCGCGTTGTTCGGCTTCCTGGCGGTCCAGCTCGCGCTCGTTCTCCGAGCACTGCTGGACGATCGCTTCCGCGAGTGCGACTCGTGTGGCATTGCCTTCACCCGTCCGTTTGAGGACATGCGCGGTTAACCAATCGCGAATCAGGGCAGCGGCGTCGTCGTCGAGGCCGTTAGGGGTTCCAGCGCTAATCAGCTGCGAGATCACAGGCTCAGCCGCAATCGGATCGAGGATGCCGCGAGGTCGGTGCCGAAGTTGGAGAACCCTGAAGACGCGCTGTACACCCGCGGCCTCGTCGGCCAAGAGCACGCTCCACGCGCCTTCGACTAGGGGAAGGGGGCGGGCAATCTCCAACATCGCCTCGGTCGGGACGTCTCTCCAGCGGTCGCCATTGCCCTTCGAGGCGAGTCGGTCGAAGCCACGTTGCAAGTCCTCAAAACGACGAGACAGAGTGTCATGCTCCGTTTCAGCGCTCGAAAGCAACAACTGGCACGCGAGCCTTCCCGCTGGCAGGGCCCACCGCGGAGCGCCTACCCGCTCGAGCTCGCGTGCGGGGTCGCGCGAAGCGACAAGATGGCGTGCAACAGCGTACGCGCGGAGGAGGTCGTGACCGAACACTGGTACGCGCTCCCACGGGAGTCGTCCACTGCTTCGGAGTAGGCCGGCATGCCTCAAGCCGGCGACGGCGGCTGCGTCGAGGCCCTCTAAGAGCGCGTCAACCGACCCTCCGGTCAGCGCGTAGCGCGCGAGTTTCAGCATCGCGCTCTCCCTGGCGTCCGGGAGACCGGCGTCGCCACGTTCGTTGTTTCGAACGAGGTGCACCCAGACGTGATCCAAGGCTTCGGCCTCGCTCAGCGGCACGCCTGGATCTCCGGCGCGAGCAAGCAACTCGATAACGATGGGCCTTCGGAGGAGCTCGCGACCCTTGGCATCTTGGACCAGCCTTTGAAGCTCCGGGAACTTGCCCGCAACGACCTCGAGCTCCTTGTCTGTGAGTGGCTGGATGACAAACTCGTGAATTTCGTTGCCCCCGGCTTTCATTAGCTCGGCGACGCTCGCAGCGCCTTCTGCGGCCGCGACTGCGACGGTTTTGACACCGCTCGCCCGAGCTGCGCGGAGGATGTACGCGAGGACCTCATGTCTGTTCTCGACGGAGGCCTCAGCGGCGTCGATGACGAGGATTCGCTGGGGTGCAGTCAGGTCTGAGAGCAACTGTTCGAGTGGCTGGGAGAGCGCAGCCACGAAGTCCAATGGGGTGGCGGGTATGTGTCGAAGGTTGACGACCAACGCCTGAGACCCATCGCCGAGAGCGGACGCCTCAATTGCATCGAGTACCGCCGCGCTCTTTCCCGCGCCCGATTGTCCGCGCACCAGGAGATCGTGCTCGGGTTCTCTCAGAGCCTTGGTAAGGCCTGTCCGCATCTCGTCCCGCTCGAGCTGTAGTTCGCCATGAGCCCCGGACCCAACGAGACTCCTTTGGACGGCTTCCCGCGCCTCCTGGTCAAGCATCCGCATTCGCGACCACGCGTGAGAGGACCGATGGGCTTCGGGGTCGATCAATCCGTGCAGCCGCCGCCGGAGGGCGGGGGCGTCAATCGCGGCGGCGGTCTGGGCGAACTCGCCAGATAGGACGTGAAGCTGGTTCCGGAGATCGATGGCCGAGGGCGTTGATCCTTCGACGCTCCAAGGCTTTAGGAGATCGACCAGAGCGACCCAGTCTTGGTCGTCGCCCGGCTCCAGGTGAAGCGAAAGAATATGCAGGCGACGCAGCAGACTCCAGCATCGAAGCTCTGTTGAGCCCGCGTCGGGGCTATTGATGATCGAGATCGCGTGAGCGACGAGCTCGTTCATGTAACCGAATCGGCGTCGAAAGCTAGACGAGAATCGTCCGGCGGTGTTGACGAGTTCGACCAAGTGCCGCGGTGACGGTTGGTTTCGAGCGAGATTCGCGAGGTCCGCGACTTGCCTTGCGGGCCCCTGCTCCCCCGAGACCGCGATCGCCAACCGTGTCTTTACGTCCGGAGTCGTGTCTGCTTGCAGGTCCGCGCGGACGAGCGAGACGAATAGGTCCTTGGTCTTCGCGTCCCTCCCTACCAGTTGTGGCCGGCGGCGGCAGGCTATGGCGAGGTGAATAGGGGGCCCACTGTGGACGTTCGCCCGTACCACGAGGTCATCAACAGGGGACTTTGGTGCCTGCTGAAACGCGACCTGCGTGGGTGGGTTTCCATCCAGCCCCTGCAGGGAAGTCCCGCTCAGCAATCGCGCAAGACAAACCACGCCGAAGCGCTGCTCTAGCGTGATCCCACCGCCCGCCGTTGAATATGGACTGCTCCCGCTACCGCTCGTGACCATCCCGTCCACCCTAGGGTTCCTTCACGGACAGGGTACGCACCGGCGCCTAGTTGCTGGGCACGTCCGCGCCGATAGGGGCGAGCGTCGCTGGATGCCGTTGCCGCGGCGATCCAGACAAGCGACCCAAGATGTCGACGATCAAGCTTTACGCCTGGGGGACTTGATTGTGCTTCTTTGTGAAGCATTCGTTCAGGTCCTCCGCCAGCACCCGTCGAACGGCTGTCTCGAGGAATGTGGCTTCGTCGTCGTGCAGCGAATACATGGTCGCCAGACCGTGCGGCGTCCCTCTCGTTCGAATCAAAGTCTCACGAAACCGTCCGGTAGGTAGTGCTCGTCCCAAATGGGCAGCTCCGCCTAGGGCTTGTCCGAAATCGCGTTGACCCATGTGCCGAGCCGTATGCGTCAGCACCACCCCCCTTACTGCCGGCGACAGCTCAACCTGGCCGATTAGCGAGCAGAAGAGGTCGAGCCGTTCGTGGTTCGGGAGGTCCCGCCACCACTCCTGCTGCCAGAGACCGCTCCCGTCTTCGACGACGATCCACGCTGCGTCGCTTTCACCCACCTGCTCGGATTTCTTCGAGATGGTTCGAAGCAGGCGCTGCACGACGTTCAAGTGCCTGATCGGCATGGAGAACTTGGTCGTCTGGTCGCGTGGTGCGAGGGAGTCAACGACGGCCTCGAGTCCTTGACCTCCACGGATGCTTCTGGTGTCGTGGCCTTCCGCGACCTGGCGGGCCCCCTCTTCGATATCGCGCAGCCATTTATTGACGTCAGCAGGGGGCGCGGCCGTCACGGTTGCGGTGATGTGGACACCCAACCGGTCTTCG
>DATADF010000148.1:0-1944 GCA_036258695.1 Actinomycetota bacterium | reverse complement strand
GCCCTTGAGGTCGACCGCGATGAACCGGAAGCGGTCGCTCAGGGCCTCTACCTGCGGCTCCCACATGCCCCCGTGCAAGGGAAAGGCATGGATCAAGAGCACCGGCAGGCCGTCGCCTCCGCTGTCCGAGTAGTTGATGGTCATACCGTTGACGCTCGCTTGGGGCATCGGTGATTACTCCCGGGTTGTAGGTGCGCCCGGATACTAGAGGTCGAGGGACCCCTCGGCGCCGCCGCCTTCGATTAGCCCGAGGCGCGGCTTCTCGCCTTTCGCGGTCGCCGCGGGGATGAATAGCTCGAACGTGGTGCCCTTCGAGGAAGACGTCAGGTCGATTCGGCCACCCATCGTCGCAACTAGCTGGCTTACGACGTAAAGACCGAGACCTACTCCTTCTCTTCCGGCCGCCGTCTCCTCGATCCGCGAGAAGGCCTCGAACAACTCATCGCGTTTGTCCGCCGGGATGCCCTCGCCGTCGTCGGCCACCTTGATCGCGATGCCGCCTTCGACGGCCTTCGCCGTGACCGCGACGCGCGTCCGATCGGCCGTGTACTTGTACGCGTTCTCGACGAGGTTCCTGACGACCTGGGCGACGCGGAAGCGGTCGATCTGGCACTGCAGTGGCTCGATGAACAATTCCAGTTGGTGGTTGCGGCGCTTCGAAGCCGCGGCCTGCAGAGCCGGTTCGATCGTCTCTTCGAGAGTCGTCCAGTCTGCCTCGAGGCTCAGCTTGCCGGCTTGCAATTGCGACGTAACCGTAAGGTCGTCGACCAGACGAGCGAGCTGGTGGGCTTGATTCGACGCCACGTCGAGCATTCGCTGGTGCTGTTCGGGAGTCAGGCGATCGCCCCTTTTCTTCAGGGTGTCCACGCCGCCGATGATGGCCGTGAGGGGGCCGCGGATCTCGTGTGAAGTAACCGCGAGGAATCGGTCCTTCAATCGATCCATCTCCGCGAGCGCGTTGCTTTGCTCGATGAAAGCTTTTCTCTCGTGGTGCCACATCTCCGCCATCGTGCCGGTAATCCCCGCGGTGAGCGTCGCGAGGGCTACGACGAACAGATAGGTGCCCACGTCGAACGGATCCCCGTTGATTGCCGCGACGCGAGCACTGAGCACGGCGAAGTAGACCGCTACCAAGGCCGCACTGAAGACAGCACCGCGCAGCCTGTAGCGCAACGCCCCGTCCATGGGAATGAGGAAGAGAATCGCCCAGACCGTGAAGGGGTCGCGCGTTGAAAACGTCCACGCGGCCGCGCAGATCATCAATACATCGAACCCGAAGGACGCCAGGGCCAGTCTATGGAAGGCCTCGTGACTGCTGACACGCCGGAGCATCGCCCAGATGAGTAGCGTTCCGAACGCGAGGCCAATGATGACGCTCCAAGCTGCAGGCATAGAGACATGGCCTTCGAGATTGGGGTCAAACATGATGGCGATCGCTCCACCAACGACGCCAAGCAGGCGGATGTAGGTCATCCACCGCTCGAGTAGCCGACGGTCGTCGGCAATCGTCTGCATCACGTCACTCCCCCCGAGGTTACAAAAGCGCGGCTGGGCCGCGAATAGGAAGGCTCCCGGGAACCCGGGAGCCTTCCCTACTACTTAGTTCGGCTGTTACGCAGCCCTGCTGAAGCTCTTCTCCCGACGGTGACCGATCACCTCGGCCACGTGCTCGAAGACCTGCGGGATGGCGTAACCGGCCGCGGCCAACATCAGGCCGGTGCCGATATAGCCGACGGTTTCGGAGCGAACGGCGATGCCCCAGCTCGCGAAGAGCGAGAACTCGAGGGCCCATGCAACGAGCGCGCCCAGCGCGATCGTGAGTAACGACTGGATCTTCGACAGATCCGTGTACTCGTTCAGCATGTCGATGACCTTGAACACGCCGATGCCGAGCAGAACCACGATTGCGAACTCGTACACCTTGCACCTCCTCTGGGACGGTCC